>JAKVCH010000067.1 GCA_022447485.1 Polyangiaceae bacterium
TGGCTGTCTGCTCTTTCTGGACTGTAGTCGGCCCGGAGAGAGTCTGCTGCCACCAAGAGCCTTCTTTTTGAAACCAGTAGTCGGGGTGGGAGCGTTTGTGCTTCTTTACCCAATTCCAACCGTCGGCTAGCCAAAACTCGGGACGTTCGTAGCCGCCATCGGCAAGGAACGATAATACTTCCTCGTTCGTGAGCGGCTTTTCTGCGAGAGCAAAGGGGGGGAGCAGTGCAGTGTGCCGCGGCTCCTCGTTATCAAAGCAGAATGGTCCATCAAGAGAACCATCCCAGCCTACTTCTGTGATACCGCCAGAAAAATCCAAAAACTTTTGCTGGCCAGATGTGTGCTCGGTGCTCAATTCAAGCTCTTCTGGGCAGTGATGGTAGGCAGGACGAAGAGGGTGGCGGCGAAAAGCGTGGAGGATATCAGTCAGTATCAGCTCTTGATGCTGTTGCTCGTGATGAAGTCCGAGAGTGAGAAGAGGCTGCCGGTTCTGGAGGCAACCTTCCTTTTCCCAACCACTTAACGCCTTGGCCAATTCTTCATCGACATAGCTTCGGTAGTGCTGGATTTCTTCTAAACCGGGACGGGAGAGGCGCCCTCGGTCCGCTCTGCAGAATTGCTGCCCAACGCCATTATAGTAGCTGTTGAAGAGGTATTCCCAGGAGGGGTCAAGTGGCTGATAGCTTTTGACGTAGGGCTTTAGAAGAAAGGTTTCAAAGAACCAAGTCGTATGAGCCAAATGCCACTTTGTGGGGCTGGCTTCCTCCATCGATTGGATCGTCTGGTCTTCCGCGCTGAGGTGCTCGGTTAGTTTTCTCGTGCGTGAGCGGACGCTATGATACTGCACGAGCAAGGCTTGAGCGGTACTTTGAAAATTTTTCCCCATTCATCGATAAAGATGCCATCGCCTTGGGCGGAAAGAAAGCCACGCCTTCGAACCTTTTTCTTTTTCCGAGCCCTACCTGCCGGAAGCGGCTTCAAGTAAGTTCTGCCCATGATAGTTGTTACGAATCGTATTCCTGTTGCCGAGGGTCATGAAATTGATTTCGAGGATCGCTTTCGCCAACGGGCCCATCTGGTGGACAGAGCTCCAGGCTTTATTCGCAATGAAGTTCATCGACCGAAACCAATGAAGCTCAATCACGAGACGGGAGAGTGGTCGAAAGATACGGAGAATCTGGGGTACTACGAAGTGAAGACTTGGTGGCGGACTTTTGATGACTTTTGCGCGTGGACTCGCAGCGAAGCTTTTGCTGAAGCGCATTCAAAGAGGCCGCCGAAGGAGATGTTTCGCGGCAAGAATCAGCTGATCATTCATGAGGCCTTTCTGTCGACGGCGAGAGAGCCAGAGCTTCCCATGGAAGAGTAGGTCTGCCATCCGCAGGAGAGTCCAATCTCCTTTCTTACTGTAGGATTCTTGTGCGAGGAAAATAGAGGCAGAGTTTTCTTCAATAATTCCGACCGATGTCTGGACAACACACTGGATGCGCTGCCATCTACTAGAGACGGACATCTTCCAACTTGTTGAGGAATATCATGAATTTGAAAACGCATCGTACTCTGGCTTTGGCTCTTCCTTCTGCGTTCATGGCTTTAGCTTGCGGCGATGGCGGTTTGCAGACACCGCCGGGCAGCGGTTCCTCCGTCGAACAGGGTTCACTGGACACTTCCGGGATGAATAGCGGCGGCGGATTAGTGGTCGACGGTGTTACCCCTGGCGATAGTTCTTTGGGCGTAGCGACCGACGGAGATGGTTTCGCTAACGCAAATGGTACTGGAGTGGGGGATGCCCCAGATCGTTGCAATGTACTGCCTGTTGTCTACCGAGACTTTCAAGGACATCATGAGCAGGGCCTAAATACAGGGCACCCTGACTTTGAGATGGCGAACAACTACCTGGCCGATGGGACTATCGTTACCGGTGGAACTTGGCCTGCTGCCAAGTATGGAAATAAAGCCTACCTGGGTGTGAACGATTCAGGCTGTGGTTTAGTCGGTTCTGCTGTGGGTAGCGACTTAAAGCCGTCTTTTGGAAGTTCCTTGGGATTGATGCGTAGCTATGATCCACCTTGGGCCGAGGGGCAGGGGATTATGACCCGAACAGTGACCGGCTGTGCCGAATGGAATTGGGATTGGAAAGATCAAATTCCCCCCACCATCCAGTCGTCTGCTAGTTTTAATCAATGGTACAATACCATTGATGGCGTCAATACAGAGGTGAAGGGCTGGGTAGAGCTGGTCGATGGTGTCTTTGATAGCGCCGAGTTCTTCCCGATAGATAATGTCGGCTTTGGAAATACTCTTGGTCAGGAGCATAATTACCACTTCACGACCGAAGGGCATGTTGAATTTGATTATGACCCGGCCTTAGGCCAAGTATTCAAGTTTCGAGGAGACGACGACTTGTGGATCTTCGTCAATGGAGTTCTGGCCCTGGACCTTGGAGGCATCCACGAGCCCTTCGAAGGGCAGATTGACTTTGTTGCTCAGGCCGATGAGTTGAATCTGACAGGTCCAGGCACTTACCGTATGGATATCTTTCATGCTGAGAGGCATACTGGTGAGTCAAATTTCCGAGTTGAGACGAATATCTCATGCTTTAAGGAAGTGACGGTCCGCTAATCCAAATTCTTTACTGGATCGAAATCCCCTACCGAATCACTGAATTCGTGAGGGGATTTTTCTTTGTCGACGAAGCGCCTAGATTCCCTCTTGGGAAGGCTTTGAGATGAAAGATAGCGAAAGCAAAGGTTCGCCCGAGAACGATTCTTTGACCAATGACCCGGACAAGGGCCTCGGCGTTGAATACGACGATCCTTCCGAGGAAGTGCCCATGGCGCCTCTACCTCCACCTGAGGAAGGCCCCATGGCGCCTCTACCTCCTCCCGAGGAAGCTTTCGCAGACCGCCGGCGGCCGGCTTTATTGAGCACAACTACAAGCCTGTCTGTTCTCAATTCAGAGGCGATGGCGCCAGGTTTTTTTCTACTGCTCTTTTTAGCGAGTGGCATTGGGCTTGTTTATGTTCTTTCTCCATTTCTTACCGATCTCGTCTTGAGCTTCATTTTGATCGGAATTTTTGGAGCACCCTTCCGCAAGCTGACTATCGCCTTTGGTGGGCGAGCTTGGCTTGCGTCGGGTCTGACGACGGCCATGATTTTGGTCTTAATTGTCGGACCGCTGATGGCATTGGTCTACGTAGTCGTCAGCGATGCCAGCACCATGTACGGTAGCTTTAGCGAGTCGCTGAATGACACGGGTCATGGGTTAAACGATCGCGTTTTTGCCTTGATTCAAAGAATGGGCATACCCATTACCGAAGGCAGTTTTATCAAATATCTCGATCAGCTTGTGGCATCACTTCAGGAAATGATTTTGGCAGCCGGCCGTGCCATCGTTTCAGATATGTTAGCTATTTCTGTTCATCTCGCCACGATCATGGTGATGGTCTTTTATATGCTCGTCGATGGTCGCCAGCTCAAAGCCTTTCTATTTCAATTGTCGCCCCTGCCTGATGACGAAGACGCGCTGATGGTTGAAACTTTTCGAAAAGTTTCTCGCGGGGTCATTGTCGGCAATGGTTTAGGTAGTTTGATCCAAGGTGTTTTAGGTGGTCTAGCTATGTGGGTCGTGGGTTTTCAGTCACCCGTTTTCTGGGGCGCGATCATGACCCTTTTTGCCTTTTTACCCTTGGTTGGAATTGCGGTCGTTGCTCTTCCGGCGAGCGCCTTTCTTTTCATGGATGGTCAAACCGGTGACGCGATCGGGTTTTTGGCCTTCTGCCTCCTACAAGGGATTTTTGTTGAAAATGTTGTCAAAACGAAATTGATGGGTTCAGCGATGCGTATGCATGACCTCCTTGTGTTCATGAGTATACTTGGAGGGCTCGCCGTCTTCGGAGTGATTGGCTTTGTCTACGGCCCTCTCTTTGTTTTATTATTTCGTACCCTTTATGACCTTTACGATCAGCGTTACCGCCCGCGTATTGCTCGTCGTCTGGCCCAGCGGCTGATGGAGAATCATTCGCGATGAAGCAAAAGATTTCTGTTTTACCTCTGCTGCTTTTTATGACGGCCTTGACGACGGTTGCGGCAGCGGCATTGGGTTCTGCTTTAACCCTGCCAGTCTCGATCTTGATGAGCGTGATGGCGTTGGTTCATTTTATTTCATCGCGGCGAGAGGCGCCCGTACAGCAGAGTTCTGGCCTTGAGGGGTACGGGGAATACGAACTGCTCGGCGAAGGGTCGATGGGACGGGTCTATCGAGCAAGACATTTGGCCTTGAGCCGTCTTGTTGCGCTGAAGAAAATCAAGACTGAAAATATTGGGGATATTGAGATTCATCGTTTTCAGCGGGAAGCAAAAGTCCTCTCGCAGTTAGAAAATACCCATACCATTCAGATTTTTGATTATGGGACGACAGCTGAAGGGGAATTTTTTTTCGCCATGGAGCTACTTCATGGGCTCGACCTTCAGCTCTGGGTAGATCGTTTTGGTCCTCTCAATTTAGCTCGTACAAAAAGGATCATGATGCATGCCACGGCAGCCCTCGCGGAGGCCCATCGTCTTGGCATTGTTCATCGAGACTTGAAGCCAGCAAATTTGATGCTCTGCCATTATGGTGGGGAGGTCGATTTCTTGAAGATTCTTGACTTCGGGCTGGTGAAATTAGCGCCTGTTGGTACATCATTGAACGGCATTACTCGAGAGTCCGTTGTTCTCGGCACCCCAGCTTACTTGGCCCCCGAGAGCCTTTTTGGAAGCCATTCAGTCAATGCGGCTGTTGATGTCTATGCCTTAGGAGCCATCGCCCACTTTTTACTTTCGGGAACATTGCTCTTTAATGAAACCCGACCAATGGTCATGGCCCAGGCTCACCTCCAAGAGACTCCTCCAAGCCTGGCAGATAAGGGGGTTGAGATCCCTCCAGCCTTAGAAAAGTTGATCTTGCAGTGTCTAGCAAAGGATGCCCAAGAGCGCCCCACATGCGAGGAGTTGCTAGCCGGCTGGGAAGCTATTCCCGTGGTGGAAGAGTGGCAAAAGCAAGAGGCAGAAACGTGGTGGAGAAATAATCTGCCTGAAGCCTTTCCGAAGAGCTCGGAAAGCTCCCCTTTGTCGGCTTGAAGAAGCGAAAAAATCTCAATTGCGAAAATTGGGGGTTGACGATTCAGTTGAGCGAGCTAGTTTCCGCCTCCCAAAGCGAAGGAGGTTTCTCCTGAGTTTTATTCCAACGTAGCTCAGTTGGTAGAGCAGGTGACTGTTAATCACCGGGTCGTAGGTACGAGCCCTACCGTTGGAGCAAGCGGATTCAATCAACCAGATTGAATCCGCTTTTTTCATTGTGTGTTCTTATTGTTCCCTTCCGTCAGACCCCAGCGACGCCGGCATAAAGTCCAAACCGGGCCCAGAGCGACCCCAAGAATGATCAGGCTGGAGCCCCACCATTCATGGTGGGTCGGCCAGATTCCAAAAGTGAGGCTCGCCACGGGCAGGGCTAGTACGGGGCGTAGTTGCTGTAAAAGACTGCTCTCCAGCGCAGGCAGCGTTTTGGAGGCTTGGAGGAGTAGCTGCCGGGCTATGCCGGGGCCTAGGAGGGCGGCAACGCTAATAGCCAGCCAGCGATGAGCACCAAAGTCCAAGAGCTGAGAGACGGCTCCGGGCAGAAAGGAAATGATCACAGCTGCGAGCAGCGAGCGAATGAAGTTGCTCTGGATTAAATCGGCGCCCTGGGAGTAGCGCCGCGAAAGTAGATCGAGCATCGCAAAACCGAAGGCACTGGCGAGGCCCCAGAAGATGCCATGATTCAGTTGGCTCATTTCAGTGGGGAAAGGGAGTTGAGAGTAGACGACACCGCCGAGACAGAAGAACAGTGAGAGTCTGAATATTGGCTGGAAGGGTTCTTTGAGCCAAAGCCGACCTAAAAGGGCGACGAAAACGACGCTGGTTTGAATAAAGACGGTCGCCACGCCGGCGTGTAACTCCATGAAGGCAAAACCCTGAGCAATATTTCCCAAAGCAGCAGCGAGGGAAAGCCTCCAGCCTAACTTGAAGCTGCGGCGACGAAGGTCGGGGGAGTCTTTGCTGAATCGATAGAGAGCCGGGGGAAAGAGCCAAACGGAGACAGAGATGAGCAGGCCCAGAGCAGCTCCGGCACCATAGCCATCACGAGCCGCATATTTAAAAGGCAAGATAAATGCGGTCGCGGAGAGCATGGCTCCGAGTACTAGAAGACGTGCGCGAAGCATTCTTAGTTTTCCTGGGGACAGGGGCGACCACAGGCAACGGTTTTGCCGTCGGGGCAAATCTTTTCCGAGGTAGCCTCACAAATACTAAATCGACATTCAGGCTGTCCGGCTTTTCCCTCGGCACAGTGGATAAGGCACTTTGCTCCAGCCTCGCAATTGAAGGTACAATTATCATCCAAGCACTGGAAGTCGCAGTTGGAGTTAATACCGCAGGTGCAACTTCCCCCGGCACATTGGCCCGTGCAGGCCGGATTATTCTCGATACAGCTAAGTTGGCACGGGCTAGCGTTGCATTGGAAGTCACAGCTCGCATTTGCGCTGCACGTACAGCTGCCATTGGCGCACTCGCCCGAACAGCTGCTGGCATTGCAGTCCACTTCACACGGGGGGCGAGAGCATTCGAATTGACAAAATGATTCCGCGCCACAATAGCATTCTCCTTGAGCGCAATCACCGGCGCATGCGTCATTTTTTCCTCGGCAGTCAACGTTGCAAGGAGGCTGCTCACAGCTGAACTCGCAGCTTGCGCCTGTCGGGCAGTCGCATTCGCCATCAATGCACGAGCCGTCTGGGTTGCCACAGGCGAGGTTGAGCAAGAGGTAGAGCCAAAGAGGCAGCAGGAGGAGAGGGGGCGCTAAATTCTTCTTGAGGCTCATATAGGGAGCCGTACCACGAGCGCATGGGGGCCCCCACTCCTGGGACAATTATCACGATTTAGGATGGTATTTGTGTGCCCTTCCTAGTTGAAAGCGAAGGTGGGGCGTTCTCCAGCAACAAGAGCCCCTTGCAGACTACGGTAGGTACTACTCGTGTCGGGGATGAGAATTTTATCTTGGCAGCCGAGCTCCTTGACACAAACTTGACCCTGAGCTGTGCAATTCGTCGTGGAAGAAATCATGCCATCAGCATCACAGCGTTCTTCGATTTGCCCTCGACAGACGATGGGTGGGCCTTCGGGCATGCACGTAGAATCCTCCAAGAACTCCTCCATATTGCTATCTGCGAACCAAACGCGGGGGTCGAAGGTGACTGTTAAGGATTGGTCACTTGTCGTCAACAAGTGAGAAAAAGAATCGCTTGTGCTTTTCCTCACGACGGCCATGCCCTGTTCTGTTTCCTCGGTTTGCTGGACGATTAAGTTTGCCTCAAATGGGATGGCGATGCCCTCTCTGAGGTACTCGCCCTCTACGCGGCAAGAATAACCGCCGAGCTCCTCGGCGGCGTCCAGGACAAAGCTTTTCGTTTGCGTCAGCTGTGAGCTAAAGCCAAGGTCATACATCCAAGAGAGGGTTTCCCCCGTGACGCCTGTGAGCGTTCCTGCGCTCTTCAGGTTTTGGTCTAGAGCATCGACGATAACGCTGTCCAACCACTCCATCCTTGCTGTGGTGCACAGGGCGCCGGCTTGACTTCCTGGGCAGAGTGTTAATGTGCCGAAAGCAAGGTCCGCTCTACTGAGCCTCATTTCTTGATCGCGGAGATTGATGAAGGTGTCGGTGACTTCGGTTCCGGCGACAAGTAGCTCGATTTCATGGGGCTCCTGGGCCGTAACGAAGCAAGCTGGGAGGAATGAGCCCAGGAGGAGAGCGAGGGTTAGGGCGAAGCAAGTGCGGTTCTTCATAGGCGGACTCCAAGACTGATTTGCCATGAAAATGGTGAGCCGGCGGCAATATGCCGAGCTGGAGTGCGGGTTCGTACGCCATCATTGGGTGACCAATCTGAAGCGTAGTTATATTCTACGGCAGCGTAGTCTGTGTTGAGTAGGTTGAAGAAAGAAGCCTTCAAGTCAAAAACACTCCAAGACAACTCGGCACTTGCATCGAGCAATGCGAAGGGAATAGCTGTCTGACCATAAGGCAGGGGTCGTTGGGAGAGGGCTGAGGCTCCTACTCCGATTTTTCCTAGGAGAGGGTAGGTTCCAAGGTCTTGCATCAATTGATGTGAGGCAGCGAGATCGAGGCGAGCGACTAAGGGCGGCACGTAGGGTAGAGTACTGCCTTCTATGAAGGGCGGGAACGGCTCATCGGCTGTCGCCGGAGGTGGTTCCAAAAGCGTGGCGTGAACGTAGGTAATTGAGCCGGTCGCGAGCAACCAATAGGCGGGGCGAGAACGTAGAAAGAGTTGTCCACCCAGGCGCCGTGACGCGCCGACGCGCTCCATACGTCCCTCGACTGGATCGAAAGCGATATCATTAGATAGCTGGGTAAAATAGCCACCCAGGGAGAGCATGAAAGCATCGCCCCCATCGAGCTTGAGTCCAAGATCCGCGGAGCGCACTTTGGTGAAAGGTGCGTTTTCCCCATCTTCTACCGTGCGGGCTTGGGGGGAGCGGTAGCCTTCGCCATAGGCCGCGAGAAAAGAAATCCAATGAGCCGGGGTGACTTCTACACTTGCTCGAGGACCGGCTGCCACACCCATAGCGCTGCGGCGATAGCCGATGATATAGGTGTCGCGAGGTCGCGTGTTGGGTGCAAAGTTACCGAGTCTATCCTCAGTAGTCATCGATATTAGGTCAGCTCGAGCACCAACTCTCAATGCCGTGTAACGCCCGATTCTGCCATCGACGTCGCCCCAGAAGCCCACATCCATGGAGTGGACGCGAGCGTCCACTCGCTCATCCCAAGTCTGCTGCCTTACTGTTGCATCAAGCAAACGTTGCGATTGCTCGATTGAATCAATTCGACCGGCTGCACCAACTTCGATTGTACCGCTCAGCCATTTGGCAGGACGATACTGAGAGGTGCGGTGTCGTCCCGAGAGACCGAGACTGAGCGTTTGGTTTTGCTGACCAATCAGGTCACCTCGTCCACTGACCCCGGCGAGCACATAAGATGAATGGATATAGCCCGTGAAGTTTTCTTGGATGCGAAAGTTATCGTAGCTCCACCAGAGACCAATTTCACCGGATTCCCCTTTCTCTCCGCGGTAGTTCGCGAAAAGGCCAGCAAGAAAGCGCTGGTTGAGAGCGTTCTGTTCTTGGGCTGTCGGGTCTGGATAAGCGCAATGAAAACAGAGCTTTCCTGAGTCAATATCATCACGGCGCACAACTCCGGCTGTATCAGCTCGTGCTGCATGAATGATCCCTAGGGCTCGAAGCTGCACGTCTCCCAAGGTCCAAACCTGCTGTAGAATACCGCTGCCAGTTTTTCCGGCTCGTTGTTCTCCGAAACCATTGGTTTGGGTGTAATGAGCCGCACCAAAGCTTTGCTCTTCGGAATTCTTGGGAGCCCACAGCACGAGTTGATCCAAGGTTTGAAAGGAGCCATAGCTCGTACGGGCGACGACTCCTCGCTTGCTTTGGTCAACCCCAAGGTCGATATCGATGGAGCCCGCGACCGCAAAATCTCCTTGTTGAGGATCGTAGACACCTTCACTGACGTGAAGTTCCTCCACTGTATCTGCAATCAAAAAGTTGAGATCGGCATAGCCTTGCCCATGTAGATGTGAAGGTAGATTGATGGGAATGCCGCCCACCTTAAATTCGATATCTTGGCCGTGATCTGAATCGAAGCCTCTGAGGGTGTAGCTATGGGCTACGGCTGGTCCCTCGCCTCGTGTCATGAAGAGTCCAGGGGTCGAATTGAGAACATCGACACCTTCGCGTCGTGGCGCAGCCCTGAGTTCTTCCCCCGTTAATTCGAAGTCGCTCACGCTGCGATTTTCCTCGCGTAGGTGTCTTTTTCCAAAAAGCACAACCTCTTGAGGGGCTTCTTTTTCTTCCGAGACCTCTTGGGCTTTCGCCTCAGGTGGCGGCTCTTCTTCTGGTGCTTCAGGAGGGTGAAAGTGAAAAGGAACAAGTATTTTTGCTGCAACCGGCTTGCCGTTTCGTAGGGCCGGAGAAAATTCCCATTGATTGAGAGCCTCAAGAGCGGCCTTGTCAAAAGCGGGCCCCGCTGATTGACTGACCTCGATTGCGCTCACGTGCCCGCTTGCCGTGACCGTGACTTTGAGAACTGTCGTTTTTTCCAGTTCTTCCGGAGTGACATCGGGCTGGAGCTCTGAATTTGGGTAGCTCGCGGCAGGATGGCGAATCGCTGTCGGAGGTACCACTTGCGGCTCCGGCGTGCTTTCGGATTCTTCTTCAGGCCGGGGCTTCTCCTCCTCGGTGGCCTCATCTGTTTGCTTGGATTCCTGTTCAGGGGTGTCCTCAGTCGGGTCGGGCTGGGGCTCTTCATCTTGAGCAGGATTGGTTGGGTTAGTGGGAGGTGCTGTGGGAGCTTGAATTTCTGGTGCTGCTGTTTCCTGAGCAATGGCGCTACGAGGAAAAATGACCACGGTCAGGAGCAGGGCGAGTGAGGTCTTTTGCAATAGCGGGGGGTGCAGCACGAGGGCCTCGCCTTAGGATGTCTCCTGCAATTAATCAAGACAAATTGCTTTTGCAATTTTATTGCAAAAGCAATTTACTCTGGAGCGCTTAAGGGGTGTCCGCAACGGTGGCAGTATTGAGAATGGGCCAGGTGCTCCGTTTCTGTGCAGGCCGAACAAGATATTCTGGTGCTTGGGGGAGGCCTTGATTGCGGAGATGGTCTCGGCGTTGCGGCTATTTCGGCCCGCGAGAGGTCGGCGGCCACAATTCCCGTAGGCACAGCAATGACAGCGTAACCAGAGAGAATTAATACCATCGTCAGAAAGCGTCCCAAGTCCGTTTGAGGGGTGATATCGCCAAACCCCACGGTCGTTATGGAGACAATCGCGTAGTAGATGCTCATGGGAATGCTGGTGAAGGATGTCCCTGGCTGGCTCCCCTCGATGAAGTAGAGCAGCGTGCCCGCAAGGACCGAAAAAATCAAAACGGTAAAGAAGAAAACGGTGATTTTCGCTCGGGCTTGAGCCAGCCCGTGAAGAATGACTCGCGCGCCTTGAAGATGGTTGACCATTTTCAGCACTCGAAACATACGTAGGAGCCGCAGTAGCCGTATGACCGCAAACCCTTGAGCGGGCGCGAAAACAATTGCCAGAAATTGCGGTAGGCACGAGATCAGGTCGACGATCCCAAAAAAACTCGTTGCGTAGCGAAGGGGCTTATTGGAGAGCCAGAGGCGTAGAAGATATTCTGCCGAGAAAACTAAGGTGAAAGGCCATT
>JAKVCH010000670.1 GCA_022447485.1 Polyangiaceae bacterium
CGAGGCGGAGGCGGATTTCGTTGCGTAGGTTGTTTGTCTCGCTTCGTTCTTCCGGGCGTGAATTGCGTCAGATACAACTCCAGGCTACTTTTCCGCCACGCTCGTTTGGAAGCTAGGTGACGCCCCTGACCCGCTGCAGTTCATGGTGAGACAGAAGAAATATTGGAAAGTAGGTAAGCGGTTACCTCCCTTGGAATTCAAGCCCCAAAAGCCTGATTGGCTCGAGGCCGAACCTGGTTGGATCAGTGAAGCTCTTGAGAGCGTCCGCTCTCGGCCTTCGGGTGGGTGGCTCGTCGTTGCGCCATCTTCAGCAATTGGCGATAAGCCTCAACGGTATGTGATTGCCGGGCGTGAAGTTGTCGTCTGGCGCGCAGGCAATGGGCTGAATGCTGCACCCGATCGGTGTCCGCATATGGGCGCCTGTCTGTCTGAAGGGCCGATTCGTGAGGGCAAGTTGGTGTGTCCTTGGCATGGGTTGGAGCTGAGTCCCCGTGGGCATGGCGATTGGCAGACGTTTCCGACCTTCGATGATGGACTCTTGCTCTGGATTCGGTTTGGACACGACACTACCAGTGAAAAGCCTTTTCTATCAACCCGTCCCGACTCTTACTTAGAAGCAGTGGTGAGCACGGTAGCAAGTTGTCAACCTCAAGACGTGATAGCGAATCGTTTGGACCCTTGGCACGGTGTTCACTTTCATCCACATTCTTTCGCAACTCTGCATGTTCTGGAAAAATCGCAGGAGCGGCTGCGTCTAAGGGTTGCCTATCGACTGCTTGGGCCGCTGACGATGGAAGTTGAGGCAACGTTTCATTGTCCTGAACCGAATACGATTACCATGACCATTGTGGATGGTGAGGGGGTCGGTTCTGTCGTGGAGACCCACGCGACACCGATCGACGCGGAGAGAACGAGTATCGTTGAGTTGACCTTGGCGACCTCGGAGCGATGGCAGTTTCAGTTTGCACGACGCATGAAGTGGTTGACGCGACCGTTGATGGAAAGAGCTGCGAGGAGGCTTTGGGTCGAGGACGTGGCTTATGCAGAACGTCGTTTTGCTCTGCGTTCTGGAATCGAGGACGAAAGAAATTCACTGCGGGTCTTAGGCAATGACTACTTGGACGTGAGCGCGGAGTAGTATTTCTAATGCCTGGCGGGATTCTGCCCATCACATAAGAGGGGGGAGAGGTCGATTAGGTGAACGCTTTTTAAAGCATCTGCAGCATAGGAAGGATATTCGTTGCGTGCTTTGAAGTATTTCGAGGCTTCGCAGTTTTTAGGGTCTTCGCGGTGAGAGCATCTAGTTTTCTCTCTCTCCATGCCCGGAGTAGTGCGCGCGGCTGCGTTATTCTTCGGGGTTTTGCTATGACTGGGCAGGACGAAAAGAGATAGCTACTCTTAATGATGTCGTTTGAGGCGGCTTGGGAAAGCATGGCGTGAGGCGGAGGGGCTAGCTGTTGATGAAAAAAATCTTGGGTCGGGTAGGCTTCGGTTCGGCTCGGGGTTTATTGCTGGCCTTGAGCGATCTTATCTGGACCTACGTGAGTTTTCTTTGCTCTCTGTGGGTTTGTGGCTTTTCCGTTTTTCTGTTGCCACCTCAATACTCCAGTCTCTGGCCTTTGCCTGTTTTCCTGATTGCTATTTTATCAGCGGAGAGGCTCTACGCAGCGCTGATGCCAAGCGAGCCCGAGGAGTTGCGCCGGGTGCTCATCGGACTAGCTGTTTTCCATTTTTTAGTTGCGATGGCGCTCTTTACGAGTGAGCAAGGTAGTGAGTATTCGCCTTTTTTCTTTCTTTTTTCCTTC
>JAKVCH010000671.1 GCA_022447485.1 Polyangiaceae bacterium
GAAGTTCAGTTCCTGCGTCGGCCAGCGCGCGAGCAAAGCTAACGAGGCCAGTTTTGTCTGAAACGGAGAGTAGAGCACGTCGAATAGTCATGAGAGGCTTCGGAGCTATCCTTCTCTCCTCAATCCGTCAACACTTGGCCATCGATTGCTGTTTCAGCAAGAGTAATTCTTCGGTGCATCGAGAGAGTTCGCTCAAAGATACTGCAAAAACCCCCTCCGACAGCTGGTGAACCGGGACCCTTGCTCCGACGGCACGGGCTCATTTACTGGATTTCACCGGGTTCACCCTACCACGCAGGGGCGCGCCCGGTCTTTTTTCGCCAGAATTCGACCATATCCTCCGGTAGAGGGCTTGTGAACTCGAGTTCTTCGTCGCGAAATGGGTGGTAGAGGCTGTGTTGGTAGGCATGGAGAGCCTGCCGCGGCATTTCGAGAACTCTCAGGTCATCTTCCGTCAAGAGGCCATCGGCTCCCTTCGCCAGGTAGATTTCATCTGGACCGTAGAGCTTATCACCGACTATCGGGGTTCCCAGATGAGCGAGATGGACTCGAATCTGATGTTGCCGTCCAGTGTAGAGCTCACAGCGCACCAGAGCGTAGCCGGCCCCTTGATCCAGCACCTGAAAGCCAGTCCGCGAAGCGAGCCCCTGTCCGCGTTCGACGATGCGCATCTTGACCCTTAAGGGGCTCGGATCGTCCTGTAGCGGTTCGCTCACCAGCCCATCCGCGGGGACGCCCCAGGTGATTGCTAAGTAAGTCTTATTGGGCTTTTCGGCAGGAGCATCGCACTCCGCTAACTGAGCGGCTCGCAGGGAGCGTTCTTCGAGCTGAATTTTAAAGCTTCGATCGGCCTCCCGCGACTTCGCTATGAGCAGAACGCCGCTGGTTTCTCTATCTAAACGATGCACCAGCGATAGGTATTCACCCGGTCGCTCACTTTCTAGAACCTTAATCACGGTATGGCGATGGTGCCTCGCCGTCGGATGTACTGTCATTAAGGGAGGCTTGTCGACGACCAAGAGTTGATCGTCTTCGGCCAGGGTCTGTAATTCGCTCGGCGGGGGCTCTTCTTCCAGGGGCGGTCGCCACAGGACGACGCGCTGTTCCGCAACCATCCGATCCGAGGAGCGCATCGGTCGTCCCTCCCAAGTAAAAGCAGAAGCACGAATAATCAGCTGGGCTCTTGTGCGACTCGTCGCTCGCAGTTGGGTCGTCAGAAACCGGTCGAGGCGCATCCCCTCTTGCTCGGGTGCAACCCGTGAAATGCGTTGAATCGCGTCCTCGGGCGTGCCCGGGGGTTTTGTTGGCTCGCCCGCCGGCGCCGTCAGGTGGCGCTGGTCAGGCGGCTCAGGTAGTCCTCGGGCGGCGCGACGGGCCTTTCTTTCGGCGCGTTCCTTGGCGCTCATGCATCGACGAGCTTTTGGATTTCGGTGCCAACGCCACGATCGGTAAAGATCTCCAAAAGCAGTGCGTGGAGAATACGCCCGTCGAGAATATGGACCTTTTCAACGCTTGCTTCGACGGCGTCGAGGGCACAGTTCACCTTCGGAATCATTCCCCCTGCAATGACGCCCTCTTGAATCAACCGACGAGCTTCGCGGGCGCGGAGTGATCGAATCATCTGACCATCGGCGCCTTTGACTCCGTGGACATCTGTCATCAAGACGAACTTAGCCGCACCAAGCGCTGCGGCAATCTTGCCTGCGGCTGTATCAGCGTTCACATTCAATGCTTCGCCGCTCTCCGAACGAGCAATGGGGGCAACAACCGGTATGTAGCCTTTCTGAATGAGGTCTTGG
>JAKVCH010000672.1 GCA_022447485.1 Polyangiaceae bacterium
GGTATGACCCGGGAAGCCGCAAAGTGCCTGGCTGATGTCGTCGATCGAAGAAAGACGGGTTCGCCCAGTGCGGAAATGACGGGTGTCAAACTTACTTTTGAGCTCAGAGCCAAATGACCTATGTTCCCGCTCGGGGCCTGAGCCTCTCTAGGAGCAGGTAAGCCATCCGAGTGCTCGGCAATCTCAACGTCACACTCCTCGATAATTACCTCCTCGACGAGTATTCTGATGACGCAAGACCAAGGACGGGAAGAACTACACCAACAACGCCTGAGCGAAGCTCAACAGGCTCTCGCCACATTTGCGGTCCAGCACAGCCGCCTAGGGAATCTTCGAGGAATCACTTTCGCCAGCGCTGTTGTCTGCTCTCTATTCAGCCTGAAAGTTCCGGGCTGGACCCTGCCGACAGTTTCACTCGTCTCATTCATGATCTTTCTCTACCTCCTGCGGCAACACCAAGGGGTGATTCACCGAGAAGAACAAGCTGAGAGACGAGTCTATGTGCGGCGCAATGCTCTATTGAGAGTGACCGGCGGATGGCACGAGCTACCCTACGACGCCGTTGCCAGCGAAAAGCAGCAACACCCCTACGCTTTTGACCTTGATATCTTGGGTAAATCTTCACTTTACCAGAAGCTTTGCTGCGCCCAAACACCTCATGGCAAGGCCCGACTCCGCTCTTGGCTGCTCACCGTCGCCTCAAAGTCAGAGATCGAAGCTCGTCAAAAAGCCGTCACCGAGATGGCTCCACGACTCGATGAACGACAAGAATTCGAGGCCCAAGCCTTGGCTTTAGCAAAACGACGGCTCAGCGACGGCACCAAAGAAGTGATTGCTGCCGCTGTCGCTCAGAGCAAAGAACAGGAACTACCCATTCTAGCTTGGCTCCGGGGAAAACCGACAATCCTCAGTTCTTCTTTCTTACAAGTCGTCAGCTTTCTTCTGCCCCTCCTCAATATCAGCTTTGTCACTTTGGCTACCTTGGGTTTTCTACCTCATTGGACTTGGCTTCTATCTTTAGGCTTGAGCTTCCTCCTCCTGGTAAAAATCAGCGAGCCAGCTCAATCGGCATTCACGGCTCTCACCCTCGGCGAAGCTAAATTAGGACGCTATGGGGATATCCTCGTTTACCTTGAAAATGCCCGCTTCACCGCGCCCTGGCTCAAAGCTCGACAAGAAAAACTCAATTCCCGTTCTGGCATCCGACCCAGTAAAATCATGGGGCAATTTCAAACCATCGGCGCATGGTTTGAGGTACGACAAAATGGTCTCGTCTACCCTTTTGTGAATTCGTTTTTACTCTGGGATATTCATTGCGGTCGCGCTTTGGAAAATTGGCGAGAAGAAGCGAAAGGTGCCCTCGAATCATGGCTAGAAATCATCGGTGAGTTCGAAGCCCTCTATTCTCTGGCCGGACTTCTTGGCGATGAACCGGAGGCGACTTTACCGAGAATACAGGCAGAAGACGGAGAACGCCCGGAGCTCTTGGCAGAAGATTTAGGACACCCCCTTCTCGCAAAGAGCGAGCGGCGCACCAATCAGCTGCCCCCCCTATCACCCGGCCAGGCCTTGTTGATCACCGGCTCGAATATGTCTGGAAAAAGCACTTTTCTGCGTACCATAGGTCTGAACCTTGTACTCAGCTTCTGTGGTGCCCCGGTGATCGCTCGCCAATTTCAGACACCTCGCTGTCAGCTGGGTACGAGCCTTCGTATCGCAGACTCCCTGAGTCGCGGAGTGAGTCACTTCTACGCTGAAGTAGAAAAGCTTGCTGACATCCTCAAGCTCAGCGAA
>JAKVCH010000673.1 GCA_022447485.1 Polyangiaceae bacterium
CGCAGAGAGCTGGACGCCACAGGCTCTAATCTGCACTTCGATTTGCTAAGCGACGCCATAGCCCAAGATAGCGCCGAGCAGGACGGTCCCAACCCAGATCTTGACGCATAGTGCGCTGAATCAGAGCCACGAAGCCCTGGTGACTTCGTGCGGCTAAAGCTCGAGCGAGAACATCGACAAGCGATGGCACTGAGAGAGAATCATAAAGGAAGCCCGTGCCCGTTTGTAGCTCGGCATCACAATCGACAATCGCATCTTTTGCGGCCAATCGCGCAAGGGCGAGAGGCAGGGCTCCGTAACGCGCCGCTTCTTGCAGCCGGCCCGCACTTACTTCGTTGCGTTCGATACTCAGGTAAAAATCAGCCGCGGCCAACCACCGTCGTCGCTCTCGATCGCTTCGTAATTTCAAGAGTCGGCAGGAGGTCTTGAGCTCCGCCAAGGCGTCTCGTTGATCGTCATCAAACTCGCCACCCGAAATAATGAACTGCAGTCCTGAGCCATTCAATTGGGCCAGAGCCAGCAAAAGAGCATCATTGGCGTCAGTATCCTGACCAGGCTCGACGAAAACCAGGGCAGGCTCTCGCTCTGGTCCGACCAAGTCGTCTAAAGGCGGGGTGAGAGTTGCCAGCATTGTTTCGCGGTTTTCCACCTTTGCCCCGGGCTGAGCAGCATCGTAGCGAGCGGCTAAGGAGGCATCGGAAGCAGGGTTATAGACCGACGAATCAACGCCACCCAGAATTCCGATAGTCTCCTTCTCGGAGAGCAAGCGAGCGAATGCACCGCCGTGCTCGGGAGAAACCCATGCATTCGCAACCTCGACCGATGGTACAATCACTTCATCGGCAGCCGCAACGGCTCCCTTGAGTAGCTCAATTTTTTGACCGCTCAAAAAACAGTCTTGATGAAGTGCTTCAGCCTGAATCCCCAGTTCTTTGGCGGCATCGCGATCAAATTCCACTCCTTCGATATCCTCAATGACCAAGGCCCGCACTGCGCTATTGTCAGCATTCTGCAACGCGGCGAGTGAGAGCCCAGCAATGGGACCATAGGCCTGAACGACTTCTGCCGGCTCTTCTTCAATGAGAGCCACAACCGCTCTTGCAAAGGTACCACAGGCCTTTGCCGAGAGGCTCCCTGTGGATGAAGGCTCTTCGCCACAATCGACAAGATGAACCCGCACGCCACTCGGCAGAGCAACGTCGTAGACATCAATTTCCTGTTCCTCACTCACCAGGGGTGAAACCCGCCGAGCTACGAGCAACCCCTCGTTGGCATAGGAGGCCGAGAGCGGAAGAATCACTCGTGGTTCTTCGCCTATCAAGCTCAACGCCTTGGCCAAAGCGGCTACCGAGCCCCCGGTATTGGAGCGACGTACGTAGGGGGGAAGCTCTGAAGCGACAAGAAGAAGGTTCATTGGAGGGCTCCCCTACCATACTCCGACCCAAATCCCTGCATTCTCGGCCAATATCCTCCGAAATTTACCGATTTTCTTCGGCTTTCCAACTTGCTCAGGCTATGAAGGGCGCCCCCCATGGACGAACTCATTCAAAAAGCAGCCGTTCTTCAAGAAGCTCTCCCTTATATCCGCCGTTTTCACGGAAGCGTCTTTGTCGTGAAATATGGTGGCCATGCCATGGTGGACGATCAGCTGAAAGCGTCGTTCGCCCGAGACGTCAGTCTTCTGCGTTACGTTGGGATACAAGTTGTTGTCGTTCACGGAGGTGGACCTCAGATTTCTCGGACCCTCGATCGCATGGGTGTTGAATCAGAATTTCGCGGAGGCTTACGTG
>JAKVCH010000674.1 GCA_022447485.1 Polyangiaceae bacterium
GAAAGGACTCCAGGTGGCATCGTGCAACCGAAGAACTACCAGCCCGCAAAGAGACCGAGGCGGCAAGACTGGTCAGGCGAATGGTTAGAAAACGGCGCCTTCTACATCTGCCGACGTGACGGCCTGCTGGAGAGCCAGTGCCGACTTCATGGGAAGATTGCCTACTGGACGATGCCAGTGCGCTCTGCATTTGAGATTGATACACCAGATGATTGGCACGTACTGGAGTCCTTAGCCCACCAAGTCAGGGGAGAAAAATTGGCAAAGCTTGAGGTCGCGGAACCTCAATTGTTGATCTCTGACGTCGATGGCGTACTCACGGATGGTGGCATGTACTACGGTCCCGAAGGCGAAGCCCTGAAAAAGTTTTCGACACGCGACGGGATGGGGTTCAAGAGGTGGCGAGAAGCTGGCAAGACAGTTGCAATCGTCACAGGAGAGAATTCACCCTCCGTCGCTGCTCGTGCCGCAAAGCTGCAAGTCACCGATCTTCACCTGGGTATTCAAGACAAGTTACCCGTCGTGCAAGCAATCGCCGAGAAACATGGCCTTCGTTTGAATCAGGTCGCCTACATTGGTGACGATATCAATGATGAAGAGGCAATGCGCGCGGTTGGCTGGAGTGCTTGTCCTCAAGATGCTGAGCCCGCCATCCAAGAAATTGCACACTATCGATGTCAGCGACGCGGTGGCGAGGGGTGTGTTCGAGAATTCATCGACCGACTACTGTCAGGTAAAAATTAGGCTACATCATGATTCTCTTCGTTTCGGTCTTAAAAATACTCTGGAGCCTTCTGAATCGTCGCCGGCGGGTCATCTTCCTTCTATTGACCGCCACTCTTTTCGTTGCAGGTCTCGCCGAAATGACCGGCATGCTCGTTATTTTCGGCTTCATTCGCGGGCTATCTTTTGATCAAACAACTGGAGAGCGGGGTGGCCCTGTTGCTCGAGGTGTCGAACTTCTCACAGGCAATGCTGAAGACACCTTCACTTACGGCACCCTGGGTGGCGCAGCCGTCATCCTCTTCATTGTCTCAAAGAATATTTTGAGCACGATTGTTCAATTTGGGATGACTCGCTTCTTGATGAAAGTGAATCATCGCATCTCGAAACGCCTCCTCGACGGTTTTCTCGCTGCACCTGTCGAGTCATTTCAAGGTGCGAAAATCGAAGGTGTGCGCAACCAAATCCAAAGTATCTTCAAAGTCTTTTCCAACTGCTTTTCTTCCTGCGCACAAATTTTAGCTGACGCTGCCACCCTCACGATGGTCGCTAGTTTGCTGATTATTGTGAACCCCGTCCTTACTGTAACAAGCGCATTCATCTTTGGAGGCGCCGGAACCTTCATCTACTGGTCCCTGCAAAAGTGGTTGGCTCAGATGGGTTCAAAAGAAAAGTCAGCCCGCAGTAAAAGCTCGCATTTCCTCGGGGAGAGTCTGTCTCAATTTATCGATACCCGACTTCTCGATGCCGCTGGCTTCTTTAGCCAAAACTATTCCCTCGCTCTCAAAGAGCAAACACTCTACAAGAGGCGCATGATGGCGATGGCGCGCTTTCCAAAAGCAGTTAATGAGGTCCTCCTCACCTTAATGATTGTTGGGTCCGTGTTCTATCTCACCATTGATGGCTCATCGATTGAAGCAGCCCTCCCCACTCTGGGGCTCTTCGGCTTTGCTGGCCTGCGCATGACCGGCGCGATGTCACGACTCAACGCTTCAATGCAAAAGCTCAGACAGGAATACGAGTCTTTCGACAAATATCATAATATCGTCCTGGAACGTG
>JAKVCH010000675.1 GCA_022447485.1 Polyangiaceae bacterium
AGGCACATGGGTCAAGATGGGAAAGAAGATGAAGTTCAGTGGTCGTTGACGTTCTGGTATATGTTTGTGAAATAACAGATTGTGGACGTGCGACTGGACCACTTTTGATGGGAAGCAGGGATCAATCGAGCCATAGCGAGCGCCCTCGGTGAAGAGCTCCTCCGTCGTTTCATCAGAGAAGATAATATTCTTCCTCCCTAGGCCCAAGGCTTCAAAGTAGGCACGAAAGAACGGCGCGGTTGAGTACATATTGAGTACACGAGGCATTCCGATGCGGATAGACTTTCGTCGCTTTGCGGCCTCGGCACTTGAACGGCGGAATTTCCGTTTGATCGTGCGCTTCTTGACGCGAAACATAGTTTCTTCCACGACCACATCTTCGAATTCGGAGCCCTCTTCGGGCTGAGGCTCTGGCTTGTAGAAGTGCTTAAAAGCCTGCTCCGCCTCGTAGGATACGAGGTTCGGGAAAGCAGCCGCCGTCTTTTTGCGCTCTGCCATAAGAGCGACCATGGCTTCCTTGCTCTCTACTGTACCCTTTTCACACGAAAAGCCTGAGATGTAGCGGCTTGTCGAACCGTCGGGACGAGTTGTATCGATGAAGGTCCGCTTACATTCGTTGGGACAAAAGTGGCAGACAGTTTCTTCGTCGTTTTTCGTTCGGTAATCGAGGTTCAGGGTGGCGTCGATTCCGATAAAGCGCGTTTTTCCGCTTCGCTTGTAGCGTCGGAGTGTCTCCATTGCGGCACCGATTGCCCCAGCCTCGCCCGTATGGGGGTGCACATAGACTTCCGCCCCGGGTACTCGCTGCTTGATGTAGTCGACCTGAGCCTTGACAGCGGCGAGGTTGTATTGCGTCCCTCCCTGAAGAACAAACTTTTTACCCAGGGAAGCTAAGCGTGGAATTTGTACAACGTATTGCCAGACGTTCTTGGGTAAGACCTGGGCTAAACCAGCGAGTAGTTCTTCTTTCTGGTAGCCTTCCTTCTGAAAGTTGACGCGGTCTGTATCCAGAAAAACGGCACAACCGTAAGAAAACTTCGGTGCAAGATCTGCCTTAAAGGCATTTTCTGCGTAGGCCGTCACCGGAAGACCGAATTGGTCAGCCATTGCTTGGAGGAGCATGCCGTTACCTGCGGAACAGCTGTTACTAAGTTTGAAGTTGGCGATATCGCCGTTCTTCATGAAAAGAACCTTAATATCTTGGCCACCGATATCGCAGATCACATCGACATCACCAAAAAAGTGAACGGCACTCATCATGTGAGCGACTGTTTCTACGACATTTACATCTGCGAGGACGGTCTCTTCTAGAACATCTGCAGCATAGCCCGTCGCTCCAAAGCCCAAGCATCCGAGGGTCGCACCTTGGTCGGTGATTTGTTTCTTGAGGTTCGTAAGAAGCTCCTTGGTGTCCTGAATGGGGTTCCCTTTTGAAAGCTGATACGCCTTGAAGAGAATCTCACCATCCTCTCCGACAAGAACAGCCTTTGATGAGGTGGAACCACCGTCGAGTCCCAGCACTGCGCGTACGACCGTGCCCGGCTCCAGTTGCGTCGGTTGAAACTTCGGAATCGTGTAGGTGTCGACGAAAGTATTCGTTTCCGCCTCGTCGTTTGATAGAGGGGGTCCTGCCTGCTCACCGAGGCGAGCTCGCCGACCATTGGTAATGAACTCGCGCAGACCGTGGGTCCCGGTGTAAAGGCCGATGCCTTCCTCTTCACTCAACCCAAAGACAGCTGCCCCAAATGCCGCATAGAGCTCTGCAGAATCCGGCACGAAGAT
>JAKVCH010000676.1 GCA_022447485.1 Polyangiaceae bacterium
GCGATCGGGTTCGAGTATAGATTGGGCTCAGATGAGCAGACCGCCGAGCGCATGGGCAGCAGCAGAGAACGGGTTCCCAAGTCTTAGCCTTCGCCGCAAGGGCAATCTAGTAGTGGCGGTAGTCGTTTCCCAGGATCGTCGATGTCCAGCAGATCCTGAAGTGCCATGTGTTGCCACTGCCATCGAATCGAGGGTGACGGTTTGTCAAAACAATGAAGAGATCGAGTGCGCGTCGCACGGGATGTACCTAGACTTCTGGATATACGACGTGGTGAAAGAACGCGGAGTAACAGTGGAGGGACTGCACGTAGCGCAGCGCCATCAATTGTCGGAAGAGAACGGGGTTGTGAAGATTTCGACGGGCGAGTGTCAGGTAGTGGTTCCAATGAGATGAGCTCGTTAGGCGCTGGTGTGGCTCATTGGGGCTTTGGGCAACAGAGTCTTTTTGAGCATGACGACTTAGGTCGAGTGGTAAAGCTCGAGGATGATCTAGGGCAACAGCGGTTTTGGGTGTTTGGTCCCGCCGGGCGCTTGTCCTCGGAGTATTTGAGCGTTGCACGAACTGAGGAGCTCTTTAACGCGTATTTTTATTATTACGATGAGGCCGCTACTCATTCACCGATCGAGACCTTATGCTCTCAAAACTTGCTGGGAAAGTTGAGCTGGATCGAATGCCCCGTCGGCGAGGAACATCGTTCCTACGATAGCCTTGGCCGTGTTGCGACTGAGGCCACAGTCCGATGGGATCCTTCTTGGAGCTCGAGCAACGATCATGCACGCGACGAGTTCCTCCGGCATATGACCTATCAAGCTGATGGGGCTGTTGTTCGCCGAATTGCTCCCGGTGGCCTAGAGCTGGACTTGGCCGATACGAAGCGAGGCCAGGTCATGAGCATCGTTGCTCGAAAAGACTCTGTTGCCCGGAGTGTTATCGCCGCTTCTCGCTACGATCAGCGCGGCTGGCTCGTGGAATCGGAGAACGTAAACGGAGTTCATTCATGTCGGTACTTCACCGAGCGAGGCGAACTCGTTGGCGACTTTGCCGACAAGACGACGTCTCCATGTCGTTCACAGGACTCTGGGCTGTACAAAGGAATATGGCACCTACGGTACGTTCGTGAATTCGATGGTCTGCTCGGATCAATTGTTGATGCGAGTCTTCCTCGCGCAGACGCCTCGCGGCACGACGCGGAGTACGAGTACGACGGGGTCAATCAGCTTGTTGCCGTACGGTACGACGGTGGCGAGACGAGGTACGGTTACGACAATCTTCAGAATCTGGTGAGCCGCACGATCGCCGATCAGGCTCAAGATCGCTCAGTCGGGGCCTTTGAGTACGGTGGTGAGATAGCTGGAGCTCGATTGGCTGGCCCCAATGCCATTACTGCAGCAGGGGGACAGAGGTTTGAGTACGACGCGATCGGACAGATGCTCCGCTACCATGGCTATGACCTTCTTTTTGAACTAAAGGGGCGCTTGGTTGAGGCAAGCAATGTGGACTCGGGAGTGAGGGATGTCTTTTTCTACGACGACGCGGGCCAGCGGCGTATCGCCCTCGTTTATCGACTCGGAAAGCCCGTTGAATTACATCGTTTCGTCGCTTTCGCAGGGGCGAGCGGTGCGCAAGTGGTGAGCGGCAGCAGGTCCCTCCTCAGAGAAAAAGGAAAGCCTTGGAAGGCGATATTCCTCCCTGCAGAGAGTGTTGTCGTGGATTCCAGCCAAGCGATATGGGGGGAGCATGGGTGGAAGGGGATTCACGAGGCTGACGAAGGCTGGGTTT
>JAKVCH010000677.1 GCA_022447485.1 Polyangiaceae bacterium
AAGATTCGAATCCTTGCACTCCAACTCGAATCAGTTTTCTCGATCGAAGACAGCCCCTGGCATTCATTCCCAGGTATTCAAGGGCCGAAGTGCTTTTTACCGGAGGACCTCGAAGCGCTGAAGACAGCTCGAGCAGCCGGTCTCATCCTTGTACTTTTCACTCGTCTACAGCGTTCTCAAACTCACCATCTTGAGCGCAGTCTCGATGCCCACTTCACTCTACGAACGAGCGCTACCAAGCTCGATGCTTTCGAGCGACTCGCCCTGCACTTTGGGGTGCAAATGCCTGAGATTTCATTCATTGGTGGAGCCTGCCACGATCATCGAATTTTTCAGCGACTGGGCTTCACGATGACCCCGGCTAATGCATCAGCAGCTGCACTGAATTTGGCAGACACACGCCTCAATACCTGTAGCGGTGATGGTGTCATCGCCGAGGCTATTCCTCGACTCCTGTCCTACAATAAAGAAGTCGAGCGAATAAAAGTAGAGGAAAGAGCTCATCGCCTGCTGCAAAACCACTCCAAGGAAGACAAAACCTGGCGACGGCAGGCTCCCCAACAGATAAGCCAAGCAGCCGACTTGATGCGCAGCAGTCTCGAAGCTGGCAGAAAGCTCTTCTTCTACGGAGATGACGATAATCGCTCCTTGGTTATCGAAAACGTAACCAGAATCATTAGTCGCTTTGGGTTCGACCATCATCCTCGGCCAGCCCGCCACCTGAACTTGAGAAATAGCGGAGAGAAAGAAGAGACGCTTGAATTCGTTGAGGAGCTGCGCAATCAACTGCAAGAACAGGCACTCCCCGGCGATTCGCTCGTCATTATTACTCAAAAAAGAGTCAGCTCGGAGGTCATCGCACTGCTGGTCGCCGCTCGAAAGATAGCTCTCAAAACTATCGTTCTTTTGGGCCGGGCAAGTCATGCAGTGCAGCGAACCGCTGACGTCACGCTCGCTTTACCCCAGTTTTCACAGGAAAGAAGTCGGAGCTTTCACCGGGAAATCCTTCGGCAAATAGCTCAAGCAATCGAAGGGCAAGGGGCGAACGCAGCCTTCAATTCAGAGCGCGGCGAGATAGGGTCACAGGTTGACCCAAGCGAATTCGAACCCACCTCTGAGGCGCCGGCAGCTCCTAACCTAGAGAAAAGATGCAGCGGTATCCGTGAGCTCGGCTCTAGTTCCTTGCTGAATGAAACCTCGACTCCTGCGAATAACAATCGAGAAAGAGAAAAAGCCTCATCATGGATATAGCAACATTGATCGGCATGCTGGCCGGATTTGGATTAATCCTCGGCTCCATTATTCTCAATGGCAGCCTACTTTCGTTCTTCGATATACCCAGTCTGTTGATCGTGATCGGCGGGACAATCGCCGTGGTCTTCATTGCAGAAAGCTTGGACCGCGTTCTGAAGTCTATCTCCGTGGCTAAACACGCCTTTCTCCACAAAGAGCCGGACGTCATCGGCACTGTGCAGCGAATCCTCGAGCTTTCCAACAAGTCACGACGGGAAGGGATCTTGGCTCTCGAGGACGAAAAAGTCGACGATGAATTTTTAGCACGCGGCCTGAGAATGGCAGTAGATGGGGTGGCTCGAGAGGAGATCCGAGAGACCCTGAGCGTCGAATTAGTAGCAATGAAGCAACGTCACAGTCGCGGCCAAAAGATTTTCAAGTTTGCTGGCGCGACAGCTCCCTCCATGGGCATGATTGGGACACTCATCGGATTAGTACAGATGCTACAGACACTCGATGACCCTAGTTCGATTGG
>JAKVCH010000678.1 GCA_022447485.1 Polyangiaceae bacterium
CATTTAGTTCTGGGTACAACTCGCGACGCAGGACACGCGGATCTAGCGCCAGGGGACTATATTGAATTAGTTGTCGCAGATACGGGCGAAGGCATGTCTCCTGAAGTACAGGCCCGAGCCTTTGAGCCATTCTTTTCGACCAAGTCCCCAGGCCAGGGCTCTGGATTGGGTCTTTCGAATGTTTATGGTGCTGTTACTCAAAATGGCGGAGCCATCTCATTAACGTCCGCACCAGCCATGGGGTCGCGGTTTCGAATCCTATGGCCTTGCGCAGAAGAGCAGGTCGAGCCGTCGGAGGAAGAGCCTGTCTCATCAAAAGTTGGGAAGAGCGAGCGTATCTTAGTCGTTGAAGACGAAGAGTTAGTGCGAGAACTTTGTGTGCAAATTTTGAAAGAGGCCGGCTATCGAGTTGAGGGAGAAGGTCAACCAACGGCTGCCCTGGAGCGATTTCGAGGAACAGAGGCAGAATTTGACTTGTTGCTCACTGATGTCGTGATGCCTGAAATGAATGGTCGCGAGTTGGCTGAACGCGTACTGAAACGCTTTCCTCACTTACCCATCATTTTTATGTCAGGGTACACTCGCGATACGATCAACGATCGGGGAGAGCTTGGACCGAATTTTCGTTTTCTCGCTAAGCCATTTCGGCGGCAGGGGCTACTCACGGAAGTGCATTTGGCCCTGAGTGCCGCAAAAAGAAGTGCAACAATGCGTTGAGCCGTGACAATGCGTGGGGCCGTGACAATGCGTTGAGCCGTTATATCTCTTCGATTATCGCTTGAGAAGCAGAAGGATAATGATCGCAATTTCAACGAGAGCAGTGAGGCCAAAAGCGACGATGACTTGAAATCGAGCTATCGGCTGGTCCCTTGGTGCAAAGACCAAGGAGCCAATATTTGCCGTCAAGAAGAGCAGCCAAGCTCGAAGACTCACGGCTTCGACATCTTGCGCCTTGGCGATCTCAACCAATTGTTCGGTTGCCGCCCAGGGGAGAATGATGGTCGGTAACCAGCCGGCCCAGGTTTTAAGTTTCTTGATCATCTGCGATGTCTGTCTTTTCGGTCGGAAAAAATGATCTCCCAGCCAACTTTGAAATGTAGCATTGCATTCGCATGCTCGATAGCGTCGAAACTGTAGATCGGCGCTGGGAGTGGAAAAACCTTTGTGGTGGTGAACGAGAGTGGTCCGTTGAGTGGCTTGGAAACAAGCCCAGGGGCTTTTCTGTCACCCAATTGGTTGGTAGTTCTACCTTCCGATGAAATCGCTTCACCTTCGTTCTATTCTGTTCGCCTCCTCTGTTGCGCTTCTCGCCGCCTGTTCGACGGGGGTGGAGAGTCACGACTTCGATCGCTACGATGCAGCTGGAGAACGAGGAGCGTCGAATCGTGTTCCTGATGACCAGAGTCTTAATGATTCAGGAGCATTAGCATCTAGTGATATGCTGGGCGATAGCGAAACTGATGCGACAGTCGAGGAACAAGCCAATGACGAATTGACTCAGCCTATTCAGCCAGAGGGGAGTGGAGGTCAGTTGGGTGGAGACGACCAGGGGGCTGGTGCGAGCAGTGGAACCGGTGGTAGCGGTGCAAGTAGCGGCAGTGGAGCCTCCAGCGGCAGTGGCAGTGGCAGTGGTACTGGTAGTGGCAGTGGCAGTGGAAGTGGTAGTGGTAGTGGTAGTTCAAGTGCTAGTGGTAGTACTAGTAGTAGTACAAATTGTAGTAGTAGTGCTAGTACTAGTAGTAGAAGTAATACAAGTTGAAGTAGA
>JAKVCH010000679.1 GCA_022447485.1 Polyangiaceae bacterium
TTCGGTACCGCTGGAAGTAAAAAGAATGTCGCGACTTTGTAGCCGAAGCACGTCTGCCAGGTACTCCCTCGTATCCTCGAGGTAGGCGCGGGCCATTGAGCCAGCTCCGTGTATGCTGGCTGGATTCGCCCAGTGCTTCTCAGCCGACTCATGCGCACTTTGCAGCACCTCGGGCCAGGGCGGAGTCGTAGCGTTCCAATCTAAATAGGCACTCATTGACGTCACTCTTAGCAAATCAAGGTGCCTGAGTTGGCTCTCCAAGGGTTAATTCAAAGATCCCGCCCCGAAAGTGATCTTGCCGAGTTCTAGCGAGGGCGTTGCAGCGATCTTCAAATCGCCGCCATGCCCCCGGGCTACGCCGCGAGCCACAGCAAGGCCCACTCCAGTTCCGCCTTGAGCGCGAGTCACAGAACCATCAATTTGATAAAAGGGTTCAAAAATTCGCTCGCGAAGCTGTAGGGGCACCCCCGTGCCTTGGTCGGCAACAATCAGGCTCAACAGATCACTGGCACCGGGAGAGCTCACCCGTAACCCAATTTTGGCATGAGATGGGCCAAATTTGCTGGCGTTCTCGAGTAGTTGCTCGATGGCGCGTGAGATGCGTCGGCCATCGCCCCGCACCTTTATTTCTTTGGGTAGACATATATCTTGTACGAGCTCTTGCTCACGCTCTGCTCGGATTGTTGCCGTCTCTGCGATGGCATGAGCCAAGCTTTCCCGCAGGTCGAAAGGCTGCTGGGCGAACCTGAGGCGTCCTGTTTCTATCCCGGTGACATCTAATAAATTATCGATCAACCCACGCAGCCTCTCGACGCAGGCATTCATCGCCTTCATCGCCTTTAGCTGAGCCGGGTTCAGCTCGCCTAATTCTTGATCGATCAATAGCTTGTTGTAGCCCACAATTGGCGTCATTGGAGTGGATAATTCATGGGAGATATTGCGATAGAACTCCTTCCGGGCTTGATCGAGTTCCACTAACCTCTGGTTGGCTTCAGTCAGCTGGGCGAATTGTTCCTCCAGGTGCGACACCATCCGAGCTGATTGGGCTCGTAGATGCTCACCGCTGGTTTCGGGACTGATGCCCTCACGCTGTCCCTTGAGGTACCCCTCCAAGGTGCCGACAAAGCTTCTCGCGTTAATGGGTTTCTGTAGGAACCCATCGCAGCCAACCGAGAGGCTGGTATTGCGACTGCCTTCTGCTGTGATTGCAACAATAGGTGTTGTCTTATGGCGAGACTCAGCCCGCAGCTTCAGTGTAACTTCGTAACCGTCCAAACCGGGAATCGCGATATCGACCAGAATAATATCAAAGTCAGCCCCGCTGGCCTTTTTGATGCCGTCAATACCATCGACAGCGTCGACCACTTCGAAGCCCGCAGGAGTCAGTAACTTGCGGACGAGCAGGCGATTCGCAGGGTCGTCCTCGATGTGGAGAAGGCGTGGCATAGGCGGAGAATGGACTGAATTCGAGGAAAGCGCCAATCGTTGGCTGAACCTTATCAGGAAGTTCGGGGGAACGCCTTGTCGCTGCTCGTCGTTGCAGCTACAGTGCAGCGCTGGTCGGCGTGAGCTCGACCGAGCTTTCAATTATGAGTTCCGCTCCGCTACCAACTTCCACCCTGAGTGTAAAGAAAAAGGTTCTCGTCGCCGATGACGATCCAGCTATTAGTCGTCTGCTGGAGCGTGTCTTAGCCAGAGAGTACTCGGTAACCACCGCCAGTGATGGTCACGCTGCCTTTGCCC
>JAKVCH010000068.1 GCA_022447485.1 Polyangiaceae bacterium
CTGACGGATTACAGTAATCGCGCGGGCTAGCGCTGATTGAGATGCAAGAGCAGGAGACGCGTCCGGAAGACGCGAAGGACGTCTTCACCGCCTGGCAGATGAACACCTCATCGGGATTACATTGTTCCGGCTTGATTGGTCGAGTTGGGTCGCATTGACAGTAGCCAACGGCGACCCAGCTGCAGTAGACTTCCCAGCTGTCGCAATACCATCGCTGACAGCTCCACTGTTCGCTAGGACATTCATCTAAGCCTTCTAAACCACCTATTCCTCCGGCGCCCACTGCTCCGAGATATTGTCCCTCGTCTGAGTATGTCCAGGCGTTGAAAGGGGTTCTCTCGGTGTGAACGCAAGAGATAGTTTCCTCACTCGATTCGCCTTCAGGCGGCGTATCTTGTGGAGTTGCGTCGGCCGGGTCTTTCTCCGCCGACACTCCTCCGCATGCTGCGGTAGGGAGACTGGAGAGAACTAATAATTTGAAGAGTTTGTTCATACGCAAGAACTCGTGCAATTCGTCTTTTTTGCGATGAGACAAAGCGTTTCGACCCCGTCTATTGCGACAGATATCTCCCGACTCATCATTTCAGTCGTCGCTGCAGGGGGTGAATCTACTGAATCAGTGCCGAGAGTAGCGCTCATTCATCTATCATAGATTGACGTGTTGAGACTCCTTTCTTTTGCTGCTTTTGATGAGTTAAGTCTACTTAGCTGCAAAGCTTTCGTGGAAAGCGGAAACCGCATCAGTAGAGGTGTCATCTAAGACTCCGTGCTCTGGCGGGGAGCAAAGACCGCACCCTTATTAGCGTGAAGAGAAATAATCGAAGATTCGCGATGAAGAGGAGAGAGCAGCCCTACCTGCTTGGGCGATGTCGTCGAGCCGACCATCAGCTGATTGATGACGCTTCAGGCATTCCTTCACTGAGCTGGTGCTGTTTCGAACTCGGCGAAGCCCATGGTGTTGTCCGGCTCTTTCGTCGGTTTCATCTCTTCCATGAACGTCGCTTTTTGAGACAAATTCAAGCTCGAACGACCTCATCCGTCCGCACCCATGCGTGGGCCGTGCCGAAAGGCAGGGATGCTTACTTCTGCACTAGTGGAGATGGGTGAGTGAAATGAAGCTGATCAGGAAGACTTGGATTCTGGAGAAAACCATTTTGGGGTTGGTGCTGGCGATCAGCGGCTGCGGTGGCGGCACCGGCAGTGGCGGCTCAGGCGGCGGCGGAACAGGTGGAGACAACGGTAATGAAACTGGAGGCTCTGGGGGAGAGGGCACCGGTGGAGCCAGCGGTGGCTCGGGCGGTCATGGCCAAGAAGGACCGGTAGCCACCATCACTTTGCCTACTGCTCCCCCGACGATTGCCCAGGGTGAGCAAGTAGGCTTTGAAGGGACTTGCAGCGAAGGTTCCTCGGGCGTGTGGTCCTTCGGTGAAGTCGCTGATGATATTGTCTTGGATGACTCGGTGGCCATCGTGCCTTTTCCGAACCTTGGCGCCTACGAGGTTGAGCTCACTTGCAGCGATAGCGACAATCGTGACGCTAGCGCGAGCATGACTGTGACCGTCAACGGGGAAAATGTGACTGTCGAAACCCCCTCGGTCTTTACAGGAGTCAATCCGGTTCAGTTTGTGATAAACGGAAAGCGGCAGTATTTTCTCGATATCGACGCCAATCAGATTGTGATCGTGGAAGAGAGTGCAGTCATGAAGCGTGTCGACATCTTGAGCAACTTTGCTGCGAATGCCGCGAGTAGCCTGGCGGTGGATACGGCAGGGGGACGGCTTTTGCTGGCGAATGCCGATGCGGGTTTTGCGCAGATGGTCCTGACCTGGGACCTGGAGGGTGAAAACCCGGGTCTGATTAAGGTCGCCCATGCTGCAGCTCAGTCCTTTGATGCCTCGGCTCTTGCTTTGGATAGCAGCGGAGAACTCAACTTCTTTAGTCCGTCGAGTGAATCCGTGATTCCCATTGATGAGCCTCAGGGTATCATGGGTGCCGGTACTGATCTCAGCACGGCTTGTAGCGCGGCCGCATCTCTTGCTGCTTTGCCGTCGGACGATTGGTTCATGCTCTGTCAAGGTGATGTCGTTCGTCTCAACCCATCCGGAGCCGCCGTGACTTATTCGCCACCTGCGGATGTCGGCCAGGCTCTCTCCATGCAATTCGATCTGGGCGCAGACGACACCTTTGGCACGAGTGATGATCGCTATACTTTCCTCGAAGTGGACGGCTCTCCAGCTGTAGCACCTGACAACCTGCCTGATGTGAACCTTCATACGGTTGAGCCCGGCGCTGATGGTCTCCTTGGAGGGGGTGATGATATTACCTCTACCGAGACCCTCCCAGGCTCTCTTCTGGGCAGCAGCGGCGGAAAATTGCTTGCTATCGTGCGAGAAACAACCACCGGAGAACTTCTTGCTTGGGATGGGGATCATATTCTTCGTCTCGATGCTGAACTCAAGCCTACGGCAGAGCTCTTCGCGACGGCTGGCGTCACCGGTGACAATATTGTCGGCATGACCTACGACGATCTGAGCTCTAAGCTGTGGTTCCTCACCGAAACGGACCATGCCCTACGTACAGATCTGAGCGGCACCGTAGAGGTCGATTACGATATCGATGATCGTCACGATATCAGCGATTTCTCGGGCATCACGATGAACGATGAGGGTCATCTCATTATTGTGGAAGACAAGACGAAGGATGAGACGAGCATTATCGAAATCGGTCCTGGGGTCGATGCCGCCTGGGATACTGACGATGACTTTTATCGTCTGGTCGACGTGCCGGCGACGGCCGGAGCGAAGGACATCGATTGGGACGCGAGTTCCCGTCGCTATATCATCTCTCTTGGAGCTGGTCAGATGCTGCGCTTTCTGACTGAAGACTTCCGACCAGGTGGCTATGTCCGCACCGATGCCGTCGGGCTTCGAATTGTGTCCTACGCTTTGGTCGATTCTAATACCGCCTGGGCTCTCGATGATCGTGGCGCCATCACCAAAGTAAATGTGCGCGGGCGTATCGTAGGTGCGCCTCTTGAATTAGGGGTTTCCACGTCGAGCAATTTTGAGGCAGCTGGTATGGCCTTTGGTGATGGTAAGATTTGGTTTGCTGACTCTGGTGGAGAAGCTGTGTATCGCTTTAGTAGCGACGGTCTGTATGAAGCCTATGAGCAGACGCTCACTCCTTGGGCCCTTGACTCTCTGGACGGAGTTGGTTGGGATGAAGCTAAGAAAGAAGTGATTGCTATCGATAGCTTCGCTATGGCGTCCTTTGACGCAAGCCTCAACCTCACCAGTCTCGAACGTCGAGAAGTCGATATAGATACTGAGTACTTCGCCTTTGGTTCAGAGGATGGTCATTGGTACTTCAATAGTTCGAGCGTTGAGCGACTAGAAAGTGATGGCTCACGAACCGAGCTCTTTGTTCATGATGGTGATGGAACGACGAAGTCCAATTGTAGCGACACTCACTTTAGCGTTCTCCCGGATGGAGGCTTCGTATTTCTCTGTGCTGCTGGCTTTGTTCAGACAGACGAAATAGGCGCCATTGTCGGAACGCTCGATACCATAGATGTGGATGATGCATATCTTCTTGCCACGGATGAGGATGGCAATGTGCGCGCTTTCGACGATGCGGGTACGACGACGAGCGAGCAGGACAAGCTCGATCTCGCTGTCCATCGAATTCAGCGCTTTCCCCTCGGTGAAGATGGTATTATCGGCACAGCAGACGATGGCACGAAGGATATGATCACTCTAGAACTGCCTCAGCTCAGCGGTACGGATAGCGGCGGCGATTTCTTTGATGCGCTGGCCTACGTTCCCTCAAGCAATTTGATTGCCGCGAATAATGAAGACGAGGATTTTCTGCTTCTTTATGAAGCGGACTTCTCGGACGTATCCGTGCCCTTCGGCGACTCTCCTTATGTTTCGGCCGAGGCCTACGCATGGAATACCAATACCTCGACCTTGATCTATCGTGATGGAGATACAATCTCAGAGATCAGCCTCGCCGGTGTCGATGGAAGCATGACCTTGAATCTTTCAGATCTAGGCGTCGATACTTGGGATGTGAGAGGGATGTCTTGGGACGATGGTACGGAGACGCTCTATGTGGCGTTCGAAACCACCAACGGTGCAATTGGCATCTATCAGCCAGGGGGCGACGCGACCTGGGGTACCGCGGACGACCTTAATTATGTCGTGGGGCTGACAGCTCTTCGGACGACTGATGGCATCCATTACGACGTAGGCAAAGATCGCTTTATTCTTGCTTCCCAAGCCTACAACTCTCTGAGTTTCGTGAGTCCGGACTTTTTTCTCGAAGACTTCTTTGTGCTTGAAGGCACTGGGATAGTACAGCCTGAGAGCTTGAGCATGGACACAACAACAGGCGAACTACTTCTGAGCGAGAGCGAGCAAGAACGGTTGTTCAAAGTCACGCTGGACTGAGTGTATCGCAGCAAGGGGAGCTTCTCCTCTCAAGTGAAAACGCCTGAGCCGCAGATGCGGTTCGGGCGTTCCAGTAGCAGTTCGCACACCAAGGTCGCGATGTAAACTCAAGGAGCAGTGGATAGTCATCGAGGCGCGCAGCTAGCCGAATTTCAATAAAGCGGCCAATCAAGCACGCTAGGAAACTTCGACCGCGTCTTGCCGACGATTACTCCTTCTCGACGGTTGAGCCGCCGGACGTTTCGACATCATCAGTCGAAGCATCGCCTTTCACACGCAATTTCGATCCACCGGATAGTTTCCCGGAGACAGAATCGCTTACCTCAACAGCGGCCTTGGATCCGCCACTCAAATCGACCGAGCTTGTCGCAACCGGAAATCCATAAGAATCGAGGTCGCTTCCTCCGGATAGATCGGCCGTTAGAACGGTGCCAGCACCCATGAGAGTCATCTCACCACCTCCAGAAATCTCGATATTGGCGGCGTCGAACTTGCCTTCCAGGTCAACCGTGCTTCCGCCTTTTGAATTTAATGCAACAACAGGCACCTCATGGTCATCTGCGAGGCTGAAAACCATCTCGCTACCTCCTGAAAGCTTTACGTCTAATAGGTCTCCTGCCTCGACATCAGTCGCGCTCGCGACGCTGCCGCCCGTAAGTTCTAGGGTGTTCAGTTCCGGAAGCTCGAAGTAAGCCTGCAAGGTTGCATCGCGCACCCTTGCATTATCTTTCCGTTGAACAATGACCTTGTCGTTTGTTTGTACGACTTCGATCACATCTGTGAGGTTGTCGTCGGTGCGTAGCCGCAGGCTTGGTTCTTCGTTGTAGGAGATGAACGCGTCAATGCCGTCCTTGACTTCTATTTCATCGAACGCCGTTACGTCGACGTCGATGTCTTCCAGATTACCAGAGCCCTTCGTGCCGCAACCGGCTAGCAGGATAAAGAGGGGGAGGGGGAGAAGTAGTCTTTGAATTTTCACCCCTTCAGTTAAGTCTGACGGCTGACCTTGTGCAAGGCCGAACATCAATTTTTTACGGCTAATTGTCGGGAAAACGCTACGACACTCGGCAACCGAAAGAGTGCGCGGCTGAAGCTAGATGGCAGTCTCAGGCGAGAGAAAAGCTGCTGCCCTTTTGCCGAGCAGAAACGCCCCAACGACCAAAAAGGCTGTAATTTCGTAATCTTCGACTTTGTCGCGCTGCCTCGAATGCCGAGGCGGCTTTGCGCCTTGATGATTCCGTTATTTCACCGATGGTTCATTTCTGTTTCGTGTTGTCAGTCTCAAACGTGGCGAGGGGGAATTACCGGAATAGAAAAGTCACCTGAGCGTTTTTTTTCTGTCACCGTACCACCGGATAGATGGTGATAAGATTGAGAATGCGGAGCCCGTCGCTGATCATGGCGACTTTGCTTCGTCGGTGAGTCGGTTCCCATTCGATGATGGGCATACCGGCTCATTGCTCAGTCGGTTTCCATTCGATGATGGGCGTGCTGGTTCATCGGCTTGGGAAGATGCCAGCGGCGAAGGGGCGGATTGTTTCAGATTCGATGAGTCAACCCTTTCATTGACCTAGATTGACTGTTGCGAGGGAGTGGCTTGGCTTTCTCCGTTGATCAGTCAGGTCGATGAATTCTTCGCAAACTATGAGTGACGAATTATTGGACTTTTAGTGGTGAAACACCGCCGCTTCTGAAAGAGCGGCTTCTGAAAGAGCGCCGCTGCTTCGGCCCAAGCCGATGAAGGAAAAATAGGCTCGGGTGGTGGCGGTCGCAATCGTCAAGTGAGGCAAGGACCAGGAGTTTCTGAACCAGAGCCAGTGTCGTCTACGACCGAAGTAGAGCAGACTTTCAATGATCTGGTGCGAACAGCCTACCCGACTGGTCGTAGCGTCGCTCTGCCACAGGGGCCTGAACCTGACGCAGGTCGCGTGCCTAGCGCTGTCTTACCAGGCGAGCTGATCTATGTCAGCGCACCAGACGGCCCTTCAGGTTCAACCCCACCCGGCAGCGGCGCCGAGGTTTGCGTCGCTTTCGGGAACCCCTCGAACGGTTGGTGTGTGCCGAGCGAAGACACTTTAGGCGGTGAGCTTGAAATACCTATTCCCCCCGACATTTGTGATAATATTGATATTGGTCGTATTTGCCATGATATTCGTTGCTACGAAACCGCGACGACGAACGGCGGGCAGTCTTTTACTCGCACCTCGGTACAGCCGCTTTTAGCGGCCTGTGGAGGCTGTGATGAGCCCTCTTGTCGTTCTTTAGTCGACTCTGGCATCTGTGAGTGTGCAACAGACAGTGACTGCTTCGGTGATGAATCGTGCGACGGTGGCGTTTGCGTGGCTGAGGGCGTTTTGCGTTTTTCGGCTCGGTGGGATACCACGCTAGATGTCGATCTCTACGTGGAGGACCCTACCGGAGACGTTCTCAGTTATTCAAATAGCTTTGTCTCTAGTGGTGGTGAACTCGATAATGACGACAGGTCTGGTGGCCCTGGAACAATTGAAAATGGCGTCTGGGCGCTGACGGCTCCCGCAGGAACTTATACATATTGGGCCGTGAACTTTGATGGCGGAATGGCAGGTCCTGTCACTCTTTCAGTTTATCGGAATGGGCAACTCGTCAATTCGGATGTTGTGACTCTACCAACGGAATCAGATGGAGAGTCCTCACGTTTTACTTACACCTATTGAAATTGATGTTTCGTTGAAAAGCCTGAGCACGGATATGTTGCTCAGGCTTTTCCCTTTTTGGAGTTGAGGCTGTTGAGTTCTGGGCGCATCTCGCATGATTGAAAGCTTTGACAGGCAGTCCGAAATACGGAGCTGGCAATGGCGATTTCGTCCTTGGCATCATCTAAATAAGGAGACGAGGTGAGTCCAATGCCGACGTCTTGACTATCAGGAAGATAGCAAAAGATTATCATGGGCGGTGCAAGGGTATACTGCCGGCGAAGAAGCTTTGTTTTTCAGTCTGATTGGCTTTTCAGGAGCACCGTGTCAGTTCTTGGTGGTTTTGAGAACCGGAAGCGCACCGGACTCTTTTCTTGAAAGTCGCCCAAGCGTTGAGAGGGACGAGATTGCTCGCTAGGGTGCCAAAGCATGTACCCCCATTTCAGCTTTTTTGGTTTGCGTGGTTTCCTGTGGTTTGCAATTTCATTTTTGCTGTCTTGGAGGGCGCTCTTGATCGGCCTCTTTTGCTGCTTGCCGTTTTTGAGCTTTGCAAGTCGAGCTCGCGCTGAGCTATCCTACGCGAAGGAAGATTATGCGACCGTTCGAGTTTTTGCGGTTCGAGGTATCCAAGACGTTAATATTGCAGACAAAGGAAAACGCCCCCTTTGGGTCGCTTTTCCCCAGGCGGGACATGGTTCTGGTCTGCTAATGAGTCAGGAAGGGGTGGTTCTCACAGCGGCCCATGTGGTGGAAGGGGCGAGGCTAGTTGCCGTACGCTTCCCTAAGCATAAGGAAGCCTATCTGGCGGAGACAATCTACATTAATCGTCGCAAAGACATCGCGTTCCTTCAGCTGGGTATGAACTTTCGCGACAATGTGGACCTGCCGATGACCGTGCCGAAGTTGAAAGTGCGGCAGCCAGTGTATGCCGTCGGGTATCCCCTTGATGGCTCACGTGACTTACCCCAGTCGACCGGGGGAGTGATCTCTGGCGAGCTTCCTAATGGCGACCTTCAAATTGCCATGTCGGTGAATCCCGGAAATTCAGGAGGCCCACTCATGAACGCAAAAAGCGAAATCATTGGTGTGGTCGTTCGGCGCGGTGACCCTAGCGAGGGTGTGCAGGGTATAGCGCATGCTGTGCCAATCGAGCGAGCTCGCGACGTTTGGATTCGCAGGGTAAAGGACAGCCCAGAGCGTGCCCGCGCTATGAGAAAAAGAAAAAAACTGCGCTCCCAATCTGCCGTTGCGCAATTTGTCAGCGAAGTCGCCTCTATCTCGCTCTTTGGCATGGCACGAGCCATCACAGACGAACCCGATGCCAAGCTCGACGAAACAGTTCGTCTGGCATTGCTTCAGGGCAAAGACGACCCAGATATCCTCGCGCTTGCCTCGGCTCACTATTGGAATCTCGCGGTCACTCGCCGTGAGCTAGATGGGCGCGGATGGAAAAAGCCTCTCGCTGACTCGAAGGTCTACGCGCGACTAGCCACCGAAAGAGAGACGGGGGTCGTTGGGCGTTCTCCATTTCTATTTCGTTCTGGCCAATACAAGAAGCAAGACGTCCCTTACACGTTGAAAGCTCCGCGCAATCTCGGTGGTTTTAAGCTCGGTATCTCCCAGGCGGAAGCTGCGAAGATATGTGTTGCGGAGGGCATGCGATACACCAGGGGTGGCAAAGTCGACATGTGCAGTGAATCGCCTACCTCTGTGGAATTCAACGGGCCGGTGCACCTTCAGTTTTGTGGTGATAGGTTGTGCTCTATTGAACTCTACGATCGTCCATCTCGTTCGTTGAGTAAGGTCTGGATGGGCAAATTAGAACGGGTCCATGATTATCTCACCAACTCCTATGGAAAGCATAAAAACGCGAAGGGCAAGATGCCCAAGTCTTGTAGGTGGCATACCGTCGAGTGCGTTCGAGATGGCAAAGCCTCAATCTATTATGATTGGCGATGGCGCTACCGTCGACTGAAGCTTGCCATTTCCAATAACCAGGGGGATGTGGCAATTCGTCTGCGACTAACGACCCGACAGTACAAGTAGGAGGGGTTTGCTCTCTACCTGGGGTCTCAACAGCGTATCTGTTTTAAACATTGCACTGTTCGAGCGGGTTCTTCGTTGAACTATCCGATTTCGAAGCCTCAAATCGCGGGGCGCCGATGCAGGGTTGGATTTTGAGTTGCCTGCCAGCAGAATTTTTCGGAGAAGGCTTTTTTTTAAAGCGTCCTGGCGCACTCGTCTCTTTCGTGACAAGGCAAAGCTCATGAAAGCAAGCAGCACGATTGAGTTACGCGGCCTTGAGCTCCCTCTTGATCTCGGTACCTATGGACCAGGCGACCTGGTCCCCGAAGCCCATCTCTTGGACCTCACCTTGACGATTGATTCGTCGCTCGTGCTCGTAAACAGCGACGCAATGGCGGAGGTTTTTGACTATGACCCATTGATTGCAGAAATCGACCGTCTCGCTCGCGATGGCCATTACGAAACCCAAGAGTTTTTCATGACGCGAGTCGTCAAGGCTTGTGCCCAGTATCGAGAGATTGAGGGGCTCGAGATCACGGTTAGCAAGCGGCCCGTTCTTGGAACTTCTGGCAACTTAGGCGTTCATCTTCGACTTGATTCGGATGCACTCGCCAAGGCGCGTTAGGGTCGGAGGGAGGGTAGCGTTGACATTCGGCTGAATCATCTGCGGCGGGACGAGTGATAGGGAACCATCAGCTTTCCCAAAAAGAGCTGTCTCAACAGCGTCACAGACAATTGGCCAAGACTCGGGGTCAAGAACGAAGCTATGGCTTACCTCCTGCTTTATGACGCGACTGATGGACGCTATACCTTGTCCAATGAGCCGAGGAGTCCAGCGATCATTTTTCGTAAAGACACATGAGAGCCTGCCTTCTGCCGCCAGTTTAGAATCGGTCAGCAGATAGTCAGCATCGGCTCGAGTGCCGATCTCCAGGTATTCAGCAGATCCCATCGCTGGGTAGCTCTGTGCATCCGGTCCGTTGAGAACGGAGATTTAGTGTTCGGTGTGGGACTCGAGGCCTAGGCGCTGAATAAGCTTTTTTTGCTTCGACACGGATAGGCTGGAAAGTAATCCCATCAGAGGTTTTCCTAGCCAGTGCCAGAGCCGTAACGCCCGCAAAGCGGTCGGCGACGGTCGAGCGAGAAATGGGAAGAGTAAGAGAGCCCGAGATACTGGCATCAAATGATGCGCCTCGATGAGGTGGGCAATATAGCCTCCGATCGAATGTCCAACGAGGCTTAAGCTTACGTCCTCTGGGGCTTGGTTTGTTTCTCGAAGATAGTCACGGAAACAGTCGACCTGATGCTGCGCGTAGGGCAAGATTCCGGATGGTGACTTCAAGCGAGCGTGGTCAAATACCACCACTTGATGCCCGCGTTCACGTAATTGACGAACAAATCCTTCGTAATAGTAGGCATCGCCTGGGTTCCCAGGGATTAGTTGAATAATATTAGTCGTCATGACGTACTCCTACAAAACGTTCTCTAAACTCGTTGGATCAACCTTATGCTGGCCCGAGGATAGGGATTGGAGAGCGGGAAATACCTCAACTTCGCGAGCCCAAACTGCTAATTCCTCGAAAGTTTGAGCCTGGGTAGCAAGAACACTAGCCGTAAATTCTTGATTCTTTACACCAACTGATATTTCGCTCGCTGGTGCGTCCGGAGCTTGGTAGGTGCGAAAGACGCGGTCCCAAATTTTAAGCGCAAAGCCGTAGTTGCAGTCCAAATGTTGTTCCTCCATCCCATGATGAATTCGATGCTCAATCGGGTTGATGAAGATATGCCTGAAAAAACTGGGCCAATAGTCAAAAGACTTCGTATGTGTGAGAAATCCAGCCAAGTAGACGAGCTGATGGCCCAATATCAAATAAGCAAATGCTATGTCGAATAAGGCACAGAAGGGCACAAGGGCACCCATATAGATGAGAGGTGTTACGATGGCTCGCTCGAGCCAAGACTGACGCGCTCCGAGGGAGAGGTTAAAGTGGCGACCACTATGATGCACCACATGCAGTGTCCAGAGCAATCGCGTTTTGTGA
>JAKVCH010000680.1 GCA_022447485.1 Polyangiaceae bacterium
GAGAAAGGGTAGAATCAATTTCCCTTTTTGCCCAATCCGTGGGTCTCGAAAGTCCCAATAGAGGGGCGTGATCATGTCTAACTCACGGGCGCCGCGGTGACGTGCATAGGGCAGGGAGACAAACGTATTCCCTTTCTTTGCATTAATCCGGTTGTAGAAAAGAGGCGTGATCAGCAGGTTATCGTCTCCCTGATACCCATAGTGGAATAAGGGAGCGACGGTTGTATGTCGCTCGTTCTTACCCCAAATGCTCCAATAAATTGGCATCAAGTGGAGGCTTTCGCGCTTCTCGTTGTGGGCGCGAAAATAGGGCCCGTAAATATTCGTCCAGGAGAGCCGCCGCGAGTCGTACCGATAATAATGTAATAAGGGTGGTATGATCTCTTGTTGATGTTTCTCGTTTTGAGAGAAAAAGTAGAGCGGCACCAGGCCCCAGCTAATATTATGAGCTGAGCGCGTGTCACAGACTCGTCCGCCTTCCCAAGAGCAATAGGCGGGTCCGATCAGGTTAAATCCTGATGAGCCATCTGTTTGTCGGTAGGTGAGAAGGGGCGGGATCAGCTGGTAGCTGCCTTGGTTTTCTCGGGTGCCAACAGCGTAAAAAGGCAGGAGCCAGTCATCGCTTTCAACGGGCGTGCGTCGATTGACGAAGGGCCCAACAATTGTCGTGCGGGCCTTGTCGAGGGGGTTACGCAGGTTCCAAAAGACCGGGAAGAAGATATCGTCAGCGTGATTAGCTGCCCGACGATTGTAGTAGAGCCCGCCGTAAATAGAGGCGCGATCGACTTGAGTAGGGTCTCGGAGAGAGGGCATTTTCCTCTCTCCCCAGAGAGGGAAAGCAACCCGGTACTCATAGTTCAGCGCCTGCTCCTGGTAGTAGAGACCGTAAAAGTTACGCTCGACGCCAAAGGTGCTGTCAATCGGCAGCTTGGCCCCATCGCTACCAATCATCTCCTTGACCTTATCGCTCATCTCTGTGGGCGAGCTAGGTAGGGTCGGTTCGTTTCCTTGGGGTAGGGTTGTCTCCGCACCACCTGCAGCGGCGTGGGTTTCGGGCGCATCCGGAGGCGGCCCGGCCTGCTGATTTTGGGGCTGGGGTGCGGCCCCGAGAGGCGCAACATCGGGTAGCTGTCCCTGGGCCCAGAGCAAGTTGGGTAGGCAAAGCAGGACGATGCTCTGGAGGAGGGTGAGAAGAAGCGGTCTCAAGTGTCGACCTTTTCTGAATCATTCTGAGCTGAGGCAACTCTCTGAGTCGTCGTCACCGCCAGCTGCTCCTTCAGGTAGGCTTCGATTGTTTCGAGCTGAATCTTTTCTTCGGCGTGCTCTTGAAGGTCCTTGACCTGTATTAACCCTTGGTTCACTTCGCTCTCGCCTAGAATCAGCGCCCAGCGTGCACCCATTGAGTTAGCTCGTCGCAACATACTTTTCATCGAGTTACCTCGACCATCGAGCTCGACGGATAGCCCTGCGACCCTGAGGTTTTGGGCCAAAGGAAGGGCTTGAAGAGTAGGCTCGGAGCCGAGGGGTGCAATGTAGACGAGGGGCGCTTCTGGGGCTTCTTGTTCAGGCATTGCTAAAAGAATGCGCTCAAGACCCATCGCGAAGCCGATAGCTGGGGTGCTTTTGCCGCCGAGGGTTTCCAGCATGCCGTCGTAGCGTCCTCCACCAAGTATGGCGTTTTGAGAGCCGATTTCGCCGCTCTCGGCCACAAGCTCAAAGCAGGTACGAGTATAAT
>JAKVCH010000681.1 GCA_022447485.1 Polyangiaceae bacterium
CTCCATCGATCTTCACCAACCGGGCATAAAAGACATCCTGTCAACTTTGAAAAAAGCCCCTAGAATGGCCGAGTGCGATTGGAATTCCTAGGCTCTTCGGGCTTGAATGAGGGCGCAATGCCGCAGACGGCGTTCGGCAGCGAGCAGAATCGAGGGGCCGCTTTTGAAGGTACTTCGATGGACGAGGCTGAGGCACCGTACCTAGCCTTGGTGCGGGAGGAGAAGTCTCAGCGTAGAGGCTGCGCGTCAGCGAGGGGTGCTCAAAGCCATGGGTTGATGATAGGATGCTCATCTGCTTGTTCTTGATGGCCAGGTGTCGTCGTCAGCATGACTGATTGACGGTCGATCAGATTCTCTCAATTTCTGCAGTCGTGATGATAATGCTTTGCTGATCCTTGAGCTGGCGGGGCTGTTGGTCTTTAAGATCGACGTTGCCTCCAAAATGAAAGGGCGAAAACCTCGGCGAAAACCTCGACGGGAGACAACTGCAGCGGCCATTTGGGTTTTGGGTGAAGTTGATTAATTGGGTTGACGAACTGATTCTCATTTTGATACACCACCGCCTAATGTCGGTAAAACCCTTGCACCATCTGGTTGGTCGCGCACTCACAGCCTTCACGTTACTCGCGAGTTTTGGGTGCGTAGTCGCTTGCTCGAATGATTCATCTGAGCTGAGAGCTAAATCACAAGCGCTGACTGCCGAAAGCTGGCAGGCGAATCAAGCCTACGCAGTGGGCGACCTTGTTGAGTATGAGGGTAAAATATACCGAGCTGTGCAGGGGCATACATCGTTAAACGGCTGGACGCCCGTAGCGGTAGCAGCCCTTTGGGCGTTCGAGGAAGTGGATTCGGGTCCTGACTCTCCACCAACGACTGGTGGGGGTTCCTCTGCGTCCGCCGACGCCTGGCAGGTTGGCAATAGCTATTCAGAGGGAGATGTCGTTTCCTATCAAGGGAGCCGTTATAGAGCGCTGCAGCCCCACACATCTCTCACGGGCTGGGACCCGGTTTCAATTCCTTCTTTATGGGAGTTTATTGGTCTCGAAACTGAGTATGACGGACCCACGCCTCCCACGGGACCTAAGGGCTCAACGCTTACCCTTGATTACGTAGCGCGTCAGGCCAATTGTGATGAAGCGCCAGATTCTTGTTGTGCGCCTGGAAGCACCCCGGTGGCGCTGACCAATGGCGGTGACACGCGCTATTCGCTAGAACCCAATGAGTGCATTTTGGCGAAAGACGGCAGCGATACTGTGTTTTTGCAGTCGGCTGGACCGTCGTCGCTGATTTTAGGCCAGGGTGACGACGTAGCGATGGATGGTGTCGCTGATGACTTCATCTGGGGTGGTTTAGGTAACGACACCATTAATGGCTACGGCGGTACGAATCTCTTTTTTGGTGGTTGGGGTGATGACTCAATTATGGCCGCCAACGGCATCAATACTGTCGTTCCTGGTCCCGGGCTCGATAATGTCGCCTTGGGCACCGGTGATGATACGGTTTATATCTTCGATGCTTGCGAGATTGAGCCGGGCGAAAAAATCGATGCAGGAACGGGTCAAGATACGCTCTATCTCCCCGTATCTCTCGAAGAAGCAGAGGCGCTTGGCCTCATCGTAGTTGGGTTCGAGGAGATCATTGTCGCGCCCGATCCGTGCCGCTCTCAATGCGCAGATCGCACTGGCTGCTCTGCTTGTGATGGCGACTTTGATGGTGACGGCGTCAGTAACTGT
>JAKVCH010000682.1 GCA_022447485.1 Polyangiaceae bacterium
CACAATTATCTCCGTACTGGTCTTCTGCTTGACACTTCGGACAGGTCCCTTTCACAAAGCGATCAGCTAAAAACACCCCCATCTCCGTGTCAAAAAGCTGCGTCACTTCTCGTTCTGCAACGAGATCGCTTTGGCGTAGACTCCTCCACACCTCTTCACAGAGCTGACGATTTTCTTCAGAATTCGTGCTGCCATAGTGGTCAAATTCAATGCCGAATCCCGAAAAGTCACTTTCATGAGCGGCTTTCATTTCAGAAATCAATGCTTCCTCAGAACGCCCTTCTTTTTGTGCCCGCAACATAATCGCGGTTCCGTGGGTATCGTCAGCACAAATATAGAGAGCTCTGTGCCCTCTTAGCTTCTGAAACCGAACCCAAATATCGGTCTGCAAATACTCCACAAGGTGACCGAGGTGAATATGCCCGTTTGCGTAGGGCAAAGCACTGGTTGCGAGAATTTGGCGCTGATTACTTTCCTGAGTCATCGGGTCGCGAAGGCTAGCACCTCCAGCCGCTCTGCGATAACAACGAATCGCAATGAATCTCCTCAACAATCAGGTCGCCATCATCACGGGAGCCGCGAGAGGCATAGGGCTCGCCATCGCCCGCTCTTTTGCCGCAGAGGGTGCAAAGCTAGTTTTGCTCGATAATGGCTGCGAAAAAGACGGCTCGACTCCTGATTTTGAGCTGGTGAAAACAGTCGGCAGGGAGCTGGAGCGCGAAGGGGCAGAGGTACTGGCCCTGCCCTGCGATATTTCCAACGAAGCACAGGTCGAGCGGGCTTTTGAAGCGGCTCTTGAGCGATTTTCTCAGATCGACATCTTAGTGAATAACGCCAACACTCTGCGTGATCGAAGTATCTTCGACATGAGTCTCGATGATTGGGATCGAGTGCTCAGCGTTGGGCTGCGGGGAGCCTTTATCTGCAGTAGAGCCTTTGCTCGCACCAGCCGGAAGGCACGATCTGGGGGAAAGATTCTCAACATCAGCGGAATTTCAGGCTTCCAAGGAAACATTAGCCAAGCCAACGATTCGGCAGTCAATGCTGGCCTATTTGGCCTCACAAGAACCACATCCATCGAATTGCAGCGCTTCGGGATCTGCGTCAATGCGATCGCGCCGATTGCAAAAACGCGACAAACCGAGCACTTGCCAATGTTTGATAAAGTGCAGGGCACGATGGAGCCAGATCATATCGCGCCTGCAGCAGTCTACTTAACGAGTGAACTCTCAGAAGATTTAAGTGGAGCTGTAATAAGCGTCGCGGGAGGGCGCTTGAGCACCTACCAACTCGCCGAGAGCCGTGGCCGAATGAAAGAGAGCGAGGGCGGCCTGTGGACCCCTCAGGAGATTGCCGACAATTTCGACTCTCTCAGTCGTCTTTAATTCTGGAGTACTTGGCCTATCCTCTCAATTCAGCGCTTCAAAGGGGAAGAAGAATGGCCGAACTTCGTCCCTGAATCACTGAGAAATGAAGATTCATAAACATTTCAGGCACTTAGAAGAATAATTCAGAATTTGGGTGACTCCCCTGCCGGTGTTACCCTTCAGCGTTGAATGCCGTCGATCTTGATGGCGACCGTAAGCGCCCGTTGCGACGAATTCTTCTATGAGAGCCGAGCAAAATATTCCCCTCTTTCTATGGGTGGCAACAGCTATTGTTGCTCACGCATTGATGGGTGGTGGAGCAGAACAGGTTGCCCGGATTGCCGAC
>JAKVCH010000683.1 GCA_022447485.1 Polyangiaceae bacterium
GTCGAAAGTCGGCTCAATATTGAGTGCGGTTGGGGAGGAAGCCGAGGTGAACGTTTGCCAAACCAGAACCCCTACAAGGATGAGGCCCACAGAAATGATGACGGAAGTTCGTGCACTCCACCAGTCGCGACGAGGCAGTAATTCCCTCATCAGGGCCAAGATAGTGACTGCGAGAACACTTTGAGTGAGAGGTATATTGGTTTCAAAGAATTGGGCAGCGAGCATTTGTCCGACTGCACCGAGGAAGCGAATTAAGATGGCTGCAATCAGCCCATAGCCGGCTATCGACAGCCAACCGACAGAGAATTCAATGGGACCAATATCGAGGCGCTCGGCAATTGCACGAAGATCACCACCTCCTCGGCGGGCCTTGCCGATAGCGCTGATCAGAGCAGCCAGAGGCAGGAGATAGACCGCCGTTAGAATCAAGGCTTCCGTATCTTTGCCGGGCGACGCCTCGATGATTAATCGAGAGCAGGTAAATATTGCGACGGGCAGAGCTATGCTCAACCCAATAGCCGCCGAGGCTATCGGCCCTATGCGCCGCGTGACGCCGATGGGGATTTCAATTTGGCTCATTCGAGGAGCAGCGTCTTTTGTGGCGGAATTATCGTCCATAGTTGAGCTGAAAATTCTAGGTGGTGCGTTCGGCGGGAGCAACGATCAAAAAAACGGCCGTTTGCCAATGAAGCTTAATTGCAAAGGAGCGGTTCTGGTTTTCGCGAAATTGCTACGAAAGGAGGTCTTTGCTCCATGATGCCGCCCAGAACTATGAGCGAATCGCCCCGGCTTATTGACGAACCATCGTTCCGTCTTTAAGGGGCAACTTATGGTTGCTGAAAGGGGAAGCCCCCAAAGACCCAGCGAGGCCCGGACTCGACCGAGTGCCGAAGCTGCGGCGCAAGCATTACTCTCGGGGGGAGGGACGGATTATTCTTTACGCGCCATCCCTGCCGGAGGACAGAATCAGCTCTATCGTCTGCGCGTGGGGGAGCGGGTTTATTCCCTGCGATTTCCTCCAGAGACTCGGCGGCGACATCAATTGCAATTCGAGGTGCGGCTACGCTGCTTTCTTGAGGCAAGAGGTTTTTCTTTGCCGCCGCTTGTTCAGCTGCATGGTACCTATTTACCTTCCGAAAGGGGACTATCCTTTCTGCTGAGTGAATGGATCGAGGGTGAGAGTCTTGCTCTCCCTCAAGCCCTTCAGTTTCTACCTCGTGCTCTTTCGCTCTTGCGGTCTTTTCATTGTGCGATGGATGAATTTGATGCGCCCTTTCGACCGGTGAATGAGTCGAGGACTTTTCGCCAGGCTTTGACCGGCTATGAGAATTTTTTAGAGACTCGGGGCCGCAGTAAAGAGGCGAGGAGCCTGCAGCAACGGGTTGAATCCTGGTTTGCCGAAGAAGAGCAATGGTCCTTACCGACAGGCGTGGTTCACGGAGATCCTCATCCGAGCAATTTTCTGTCCGTCGCAGATGGGAAAATCTTCCTGATTGATTACGATAGTACTCATGTTTCTTATCGCCTCGGAGACTGGGTTCTTCTTGCCCTTGGTTTTTATCTTGAAGCAAAGCGTCCCTTAAACTGGACTGCATGGCGCGCCTTCGCTCAGCAAGAGTTGGGTGAGGTGCTCACTCCAGCTGAACAGAGAGCGCTGCCGACGGCACTCTCTATTTTGCTTCTGAAAAGAGTGGT
>JAKVCH010000684.1 GCA_022447485.1 Polyangiaceae bacterium
TTATCTTTTTATAATTCATTGTGAATAATTATTCTCCAAATATCCCACCCAGAATTTGGGCGCGGGGAACCTAGTTTTTCGTGAGGAGCTACGCCAGACGTCCTCCCATCGACTATCTTTTATCGCTCACAGCTCGCCAGGCTCGGACTCGCATCGCCCAAGGAAGCGCTTACGCAAAAAGGGCAACTGAAGAAGCTTTTGGAGCAGTACCTTCTTCGGTTCAGTATGCGCTCACGAGCAGCTGAACTGCAGAATTGTGCAAAACACGCGCAGTCTGAGGGCTTCCCCGGAAAATATTCGAGAGCGAGGGTAGAAAGCTGCGGCTGCATTCGTAAGATGCAGTCATGAAGATGAAGAACCTTGGGGCAATTGGTACTATCCTGCTGACATCAGCATTGGGCGGGTGTGCGGACGACGATGGCGGAGGCAGTGATTCTGGCTCTGGCGAGGCAACTGCGGAGTGGAGTGACTACTGCATTGCCGTCTTCAACCAAGACGTAACGGTGGAAGATACATTCGGTGACGAATTCTTCACGGTGAAAAATGGCTCCCAATACCTGATTTCGTCGCTGACGAGCCCCTTCGACGATGGGCCAGAACTGCTCTATTTGACCTCAACAGGTCAAGTTTCATTCGAAGCGGACCCTTCCACCTTCACGACAGATTGCACAGAAGACAATTCCGAAAGTGTTTACGTCGCGTTCGCCGACACCGTCGTTTATGCCGAGGAAACTCTCGAGACTGAGCTCTGCACAATTTCTCAAGGAGAGTCGACGAACTCTTCAGGTACTGGCTTCAGCATTGCAGGTGACTTTTCTTTCTCGGGACCCCAGACCTACGAAATTTCCCTTGGTGGATTCAGTGAGCAATGTGGCAACGCAATCGATGGCTATATCTCCGTCGACGAGACAAGAATAGGAAGAACAAACACCTATCTTCTGCCGCTGAAGACGGCGCTTCGACCAGCCAATTAAACGACGACTCGACGTTTTCTTCGGAAAAGTCTTCAGCATTTTCTCATCAGGAAAGGCATCATGCCAGTCATCACAGCAAGGCCTCACGAGGCATTGCTGAAAAACGCGCCCTTCACGCTAGGCTGCCTTTGAAACAGGAATTAAATTCCGCGCGAAAAGCACTCGGAACAACACCATGCACATGATGGTCGTGACCGTCGGCTCCGACGAGCGCGTCTGTGCATGGACAACAGACGCTCAGGGCACCAACTCTTCCACCCTCGCCAGCTGCCCAGAAGACGCCATGCTACAGATCAACGGCGACTCGGCCTTTTTCAGGGGCGAGCCCGAAGACATGCTGGTCAGTCTACGTCACGAAAATTCCGGTGAAGCCGTCAGCGAAAGTTTTATCTTGGATTACGAGGCCTTTTAGCCCAATGGCAAGGAGTGTACGCCTGTCTGTCGTAGCTCGAACGTATCGATGGATCTTGCCGAGTTCATCCAGGCAATTCATCAGGACGACCACGGGCTGGGTGGCGCCAGTGAAGCTGACTAGCGTGAAGCAACTGATTATCTTCGCTCAACCTTGCTGCTCTCCTTGAACGAGCCCAGCGCCACAGGTTTGGCATCGTCATTTGGCATCGTCATTTGGCATCGACATAAGAGCTCCTACGTGGCTCCACAAAAGTGCTTGTGAACTGAAACCACTGCTGTAGCCTCGCGGCCTTGAGAAG
>JAKVCH010000685.1 GCA_022447485.1 Polyangiaceae bacterium
GAAGGGCCTGATCGCGGCATTTCTGCAATCGCCCTACTTCGTCTACCGACTCGAGCTAGAGCCCACAGAGATCGAGAACTTCGCTATCGTGGATGATACGACTCACAGTAGCCAACAAATCGTGCGCTTCCCCGTTGGGGGCTATGAGCGGGCTTCGCGCCTCTCGTTCTTTTTTTGGAATCGAGGCCCCGATGAGGAATTGCTTCGAGCTGCACGCGAAGGGGACCTCAACGAACGCTCAGGGGTGCTGGCCCAGGCAGAACGACTCGCGCAAGACGAGCGCACCTTGGCGAGTTGGGATGAATTCTTCGCGGGCATCTTCGATGAAGAGCGATGGCTCACCATCGCGCCCTCGGCGGAGATCTTAAGCGAAATTCCTGAGCAGTTGGTCGGCACCGCGATATCCGAAAGCCGGGCTTTTTTGCGCGAGGAAATATTTCTCCGAGAAGGCGGCGTGAAAGAACTCTTTACCTCGACGCGCTCCTGGGTCGACCCCACCCTCGCTGCAATTTACGGCGTCGAATACCCAGACGTGGAAGATGGCCCCTTGTACCGCGAGGTAGAACTGCCAGCAGAGCAGCGCTCGGGCATCCTGACCCAATTGGGCTTTCTGGCTTCCCATGCGACATCTCGCTACCCCGACCCAATTCATCGAGGTGTCTATGTGGCGAAACGCCTCGCTTGTCTGACGATTGCAGCGCCCCCTGACGATATTCCGCCGATTCCCCCGGCCGGTGAACGAACCAACCGCGAGCGCATCGCTGCCCATACCGAAAGCGGCACCTGTGCCAATTGCCACCAGTACTTAATTAACCCATTTGGTTTTGCCTTTGAAAACTATGATGCAGTCGGAGCCTACCGCGACGAAGACAATGACCAACCGGTGGACGCCAGCGTTGTGATTGCGCTCGACCGCGAGGAACACGCCATCGATGGGGCGATTGAGCTTTCCCAACTCTTCAGCACCAGCCCTCAAGTGCATGAGTGCATCGCCCAACATCTGATCTCTTTCGCTGAGGGGCGGACTCTTGCTCGGACCCCTCCCCCTTTCGTAGCAGAGTTAGGGAACCTCTCCCTTCAAGGGGCGTCCTTCCAGGATCTCATGATTCAACTCGCGGCGTCTGAGGCGTTTCTCTATCGCCAAGAAGTGGTCGAAAAAGAGTCACCGGATGAACCGCTCAACGACGAACAACTCGACGACGAGCAAGAAGAGGAATCTCCATGAGAAAGATGCAACGACGGATTTTTCTCCAAGGCTTGGGCAGCGTGAGTCTCGGGCTCCCTTTGCTGGAAAGCATCGGACGCCAGGGAAGTTTCCAGCGAGGGATCCGCGCCGCCGAAATCGAGCCCGAACCTTTTGCCTTCTTTTTCCGCCAAGCAAATGGCGTGGCCGCAGCACAACAAACGGAGGAACTCGGCGCTGAGCCTGAGCTATTTTGGCCCAGAAACACCGGCCCCCTCACCCAGGCATCTACCGAAGGACGGGCTTTAGGTGAATTAGAACGCTACTTCTCGAAGATGCTCGTCTTGGGTAACGTCAACATGGAGTACTTCGACTACGATGATGGTCATGCCAACGGTGCCCTGCAGTGTTTGACCGCCCAAGGACCCTATATTCCTGGAGTAGGAGGCGATAGCGAAGCAAACGGTCAATCGGTCGAC
>JAKVCH010000686.1 GCA_022447485.1 Polyangiaceae bacterium
GTGGCACTTGCCGATAAGCTCTATGTGACCAAGCTGGACCTCTTTCCGGAAGAGCGCGAGCCGCTTTTCGAAGAATTAGGCAAGTTGAACCCTCGGGCGACTATATGGACCAGAGAAGACGAAAAAGACCCGCTGGAACTCTTGAGTGCAGGCATGGTGCGGCCGTCAGGCACCCTTGATGTTGCTTATTGGTTGGCCCCGGTTGCCGAGGCCCATCAGCACAGTCTACTCACACCACACAGTCATGAGCATTCCCATGTGCGTTCATTTGTGGTCGAAGTCGACGGCCCCATCGATTTTCAAGAATTCGCTGCCTGGGCGTCCTTTTTTACTCAATTCAATGGGGAGCGTTTGCTGCGCATGAAGGCGTTGGTTTCTGAGGTGGGGCGTCCCGGTTACCTAGCCGTGGATGCGATTCGTTCTTTCGTGCATCCTCCAACCTCCGTGCCTGCGGCTGCTCACGCTCCTAGGAAGTCGTTCTTCGTGTTTATTCTCAATCACTTCAGTGATGAAGAAGAAGAGGTGACTCGGAATGCTCTTCTGGGGTTTCGCCGGGAAGAGTCATCCGCCTCGAGCAGTAGCGCCGCAGTGTAGCTCTTGGCCAAATTTTGGCTGCAAGCGCGGAGCAAATGTGGAAGACCGGACGAAATGTGGCAAGGCCGGCGGAAAGGCTAACTTCTCGCCTGCCTGGTTCGACGGGCATTGAGGATATGGCCACTGATAAGAAGCATGGCTCCAAGAACGCCCACAGGTAGGGCGTACCCCTCGACCCCCATTTCTTCAAAAACTCGTCCGAGGAGCAGCGCGATACCTCCAAGGCAGAAAGTGACAACGACTCCGACCGAGGCGTGGCGCCTCCAGCCCATGAAAAGGGCCAGGCTTGCCATGAAAAGGGCGAGCACGAGCAGCGTCCACTCCAAGGCCGGGGTAAAGAATAGCCCGAGACCCAGTGCAGAGATCAACCCGGGTAAGAGCGCGAATACTAGGCAATGGACGGCGCAGGTGGCGCTCGTGATCGCTCCCCAGCGGTCGACTGTGATTAGCTTGGGCTTCGTGCTTTGTGCATCTCCGGGCAGGCAGCCATCACCGCATTCTTCATTTGCGCAGTCGTTCACTCCGTCAATCTCCAGCGTGCCAGGGTCTTGAAACTATCAAGGGAGCCATCGTTTGCAGGAGAAGAGAGAGCCTCTTCAGTCCGCTCAGCTCCCTGACGTGAGCCAGCTAGCCTGTAACTTGTCTTGATGCAACTCTGTTTTATCTGTAGGCCTTGAGCAAGAGAGGCTTCCACCGCAATTGAAACTTCAGGATGACGACGTGAATACCGAGACGAACTCTAGCGATGTTTTGTCGTCTTGCGATCAGGCGCGGGTTGTTTTGCGGGCTGCGGTGTTGAGCGCGGAGTCGGGTCAACCTGTGGGTGAGATACCGCAGGTAGCGGAGGATGCCGATCTGATCATCTCTGAACTAGGTGTTCGAGATGCTTTCGACCGAATTCTCGTCAGTCGCCATGCCGACCAAGGCCTCGAGGTGCTCCACGTTTCAGGTTTGCTGGCGCGTCTTCTGCCCGAAGTCGCCGCATTGGCCGGCTTGGGTGACTACAAGGAGCGCCACAAGGATGTTTGGGAGCATACGAAGCAAGTGGTGACCCAAACAGTACCT
>JAKVCH010000687.1 GCA_022447485.1 Polyangiaceae bacterium
TGTTTCGGGGTCACCATAGCCATCGCCATCGGCGTCGAGGAACCAGGGCGCAGATTCGCGTACCTCATCCACTAAGTCGTTGCAGTTGTTGTCTTTCTCGTCGCAGATTTCGAATTGGCCGCGAAAGACTTCCGGGTCGCTGTCGTCACAATCGCCGCCCACCTCCGCATAGCCGACCGCACCAGGACAGGTGCGCACAGGATCTTGATTCTCATCGCCGCGACCATCGTGGTCGGCATCAGCGAATAGCTCAATTGCCACGCCTTCGTCTGTTTCTCCATCGCAATTATTGTCGAGAAAGTCGCAGGCCTCGGTGGCGGTTGGGTTCACATTCGTACGGTTGTCGTCACAATCTTCGCCGCAAAGCAAGTCCCCATCATTTTGGGTGTTACAGCACAGCGACGAGATATAGCCATCGCTATCGTCGTCTTTGCTGCCGATGGTTGAGGGGTCGCAATCTTCGTCGCGGTTTTCAGTATCACAAACCTCTACGCTACCTGGAAAAGTGAAGGGGTCAGAGTCATCGCAATCAGCTCCTAAGATATTCCCCTGAGCATCGGCGCAGCTGCTGGAAGCAAAGCCGTCTCCGTCGGCATCGGGCGCGAGGTAAACGCAAGCGCGCTCATCTTCGCTGCATTGGTCAACCGTGCACTCGACCCCATCGTCGCACTCCAGCGCATCGCCAGCGACGCAGCGCCCCTCAGCGCAACTCTCTTCACCATTACAAAAGAGACCATCGTTACAGTCTTGGTCGCTCTCACAATTCAACACAATATCAAAAGAGGAGCGTGCTCCTCCCATGCCGGAGTTCTCGTTTGGCTCCTCCTTCGATTTGTTGCATGCTGGTAGGGCCGCCAGAATAAGAAGAAGAGTGAACGTTTTCGTTGAAGATAGCATGACTGTTCTCGAACTTTTGATCAGTGAAACGGTTGAGGTGCAGGGGAGCGTCGCCGCCTTGAGGATGCTCTGGGGACCCTAGCCCAATTTGCTGAATCAGAAACGCTTTTGCGCCTCTTCTTTTCAGTCCCTTTTGAGTAATTTTTCCAGATTTACCGGCTGCCTGAAAATTATAGCGGAAGGCCCGCTGGTGGTTGGCGAGCGTGTGTATGTAACCCGGTGTTTCTACCTGCTGGAGCCGTGAGAAAAGCGGCGAAGAGCTCTCGTTTCGATAAAAAACCACGTGCCTGCCTGAGCTGCTTGGATTAGGGCATGTCAGGGAGACTCTCTATGGAACTCACAACACCAGCTCTTCTTTTCCCAGCTATCTCTCTTCTGCTATTGGCCTACACTAGTCGCTTTTTGGCTCTCGCCCAGTTGACCCGCTCTTTGCATAGCGAGTGGCAGGGCACGCACCATCCTACGACCAGGCTACAAATTGCGCTTTTGCGTCGCCGATTAGGTTTGATACGCGCCATGCAGATCTGTGGCGTGGCGTCTTTCGCCCTTTGCACCGCCAGTATGCTTTTGATTCTTCTGCAATACGCGCGGAGCGGCCAGTTGTTGTTGGGACTATCCCTCCTTGCGCTGCTCATTTCATTGGTACTGTCTCTTCGTGAGGTTTCTGCATCGACTCAAGCCCTGAATCTTCAGCTCGACACGATGGAATCTGGTGCGGAGGCCGTCTCCGCGCGATCCGATGTTTAGGCGGAA
>JAKVCH010000688.1 GCA_022447485.1 Polyangiaceae bacterium
GCACCAAGGGCCAGACCCTTTCCCCAGGAGGTCTTCAGGAGAGCGTATTTCCAGCTAACTAATTTCCAAAAGTAGGAACGGCCCACCGTGAGTAGCAACACAGAGAAAGCCAGCTCAGTGAAGAGCAACACAAAGGCCAACTCATTGCCTTCGCCAGCTCGCCATGCCCAAACAAGAAAGGTGACGAGAAATAACACGAAGCCGAAAAGGCTGGTGAGCAGAACAGCGGAAACCCGAAACCAGCGTGGTGGGGTTGGATCATCCTGCGCGGAGTTCTTCTCTCGGGCGGGGGATGATTCTGTCTGTTGTGTCTGGGCAGTGGAAGCCTGAGATGCTTCTTCAGTCATGGTTGGGACTCGACTAGATAGTGAATGAGGGCATCGAAATCGGCATCAGTACACTCAGCACAGCCACCCTTCGGGGGCATCGCCACTAACCCGCTATTGATATTTTTAATCAAAGTTGGATAGCCTTTGCGGAGACGCTTCTCCCAAGCTTGAGCTTCGCCGCGACGGGGCGCATTCGCCGCGCCAACATCATGACAGCGAGCACAATGCTGTTCATAGAGCTGCACTGTGCGGGGGCTGAATTTTGGTGATGACTTACCACAACAAATCATCAGAGATGAGAGAAGCGCGAGAGCGACGAATTGAAGATAACGCATAGGAAAAAAGCGGAATGAAGGCGTCTTGGGAATTTCGACGCTCCTGCCTTGGCACAGGTCTGAGTGGCCTGGCAACCCGATCGCCAAATTCACCCAAAGTAAAGTGAAAGAGCGAAAAATAGCCCTCCTGGCGCCAATTTGAGTCAAAGATTTTTCAGGTCATGGCGTCTCGACTCGGAAAGTGTCAAAAAGACGCCGTGGTCGGTTTAGCACGTTGTTTTTTTTCGGCTTTTCTACTGAGCAGTTTTCTTTCGCTCCTCGCCGAACCGATCGAAGCGAAGAACTTAGAGCCCACACCTACAGTCCCACTAGAAAAAGTTCATCGTACCAAAGTAACTCTCGCACTGCAGGGCATGCATTGCGCCGGCTGTAGTATAAAAATTCGAAAGGCTCTTCTGAAACTCAATGGCGTATTGAGCCTCAGCGACGGCGCCTCAAAAAAGGAGCTTGTCGTCCATTTTGATGATCGCCTGATTCACCACAAAGATCTGATCAAAGCCGTCGAAGAAATTGGCTATGGGGCAAAGGTTGTTCCCTCGACTTAAGCAACGACTTCTTTTTTCTTGTCTCGCCCTCCTCTGCTCCTGGGCCCTCGGTTGTACCAGGACTCCGGCGCGGTTGAAGCATTCAGACGCGCCACCCTCACATCGATTAGTCGGTCGGGAGGCCAGAGACCTCGCACAATTGGCGGCAGAGAAGCCTGCCCCTGCGAGCAAAGTCATCACCCTCGTTCAATTTTGGGCTTCCTGGTGTGCGAGCTGTCATGAAGACCTCCGGGAGCTCGAAGCGATCGCCGCAAAGTCTCAGGGCAGAGTTCAAACTTTAGCCATTTCTCTCGATAACTCCGAGTCTACAATGCGGAAGTTCGCCCAAGTCAACCAGCTCTCTGGGCCGTTTTACTGGGATAGAAAGCAAGTCTATGCAGCAAAGCTCAATCTCTTCCAACTGCCCACCTTGATTCTCATCGATTCAGAAAATC
>JAKVCH010000689.1 GCA_022447485.1 Polyangiaceae bacterium
AGAGCAAAAGCCCACGCATACCAATCGAGGAGTGAGCTCCGACGGTGACAGCGGTGGCGGCGTCGAAGCGAGCTAGCTCTTGCAGGGTACGTGAATATGCCGCGCTGCCCATACCGAGACCACCATCGTCTTCGGGTATCACCAAGCTAAAGAGTCCAAATTCCTTGAGTTCATCAATGAATTCAGGGGGAAAGACGCCGGTTCTATCCCATTCCACAAAATCGCTGATATGGGATTCCATCAGCTGAGCGACAGAGGTGCGGACGGTGTCCAGGGTTTCCTTTTCTTCATCGCTCAATGAGGGGAAAGGGCAAATTAACTCCGGCTGGATTTCACCGAGGCAGAGGGTGCGCATGAAACTGGTTTCGCGGCTCATGAAGACTGTTCCTCTCAAAAGGGGCCAATGAATACGTGGTACGAAGATAGGGTAGCTCGCTCTCTTGGTCTGCGCGAGCCAAAGGCCCCCAAACCCTTGTTCCTGGTGATCTATTTGCCGTTCGCGCTGCCTGCGCTAGGCCGTGGACCATGAGCGAGCGTGAAGAGAGTCCCGAATCCCCAGCTGCAACCGGCGGTTCTGAGCAGGTCTTATCTAAGTCAGAGGCGGAGCGTAGTGCTTCGGAGCAGCTCAACGAAGCGGGTGAGTCATCGAAAGTGCGCCTGGTGGTCACGGCTCTGTCTGCTTTCGTATTCTTGGCTGTTGCGGGCGTGATTTATCTTTTGCCGAGTCAAGGCCAAGCACAAGGTCCCAGCGCCCTAGCGACCTTGAACGCCATGCTAAATGGCTCTGCGGCTATTTGTTTGGTCTTGGGTTTGACCTTTATCAAGCTGAAAAAGATTGACTGGCATCGTAGGATGATGCTGTCCGCCTTTGGAATTAGCTCGACTTTTCTGATCACCTATCTCTTGCATCACGCTCGGGTTGGCTCAGTACACTATCAAGGCAGTGGTTTGATGAAGACCATCTACTTGGCGATTCTGATTCCTCATATCGTCCTCGCCTTGCCCGTTGTGCCTATGGCCCTCTTGACCATTTATCGAGGCTGGACATCTCGTATTGAAGCTCATCGGGCCATCGCGAAGTGGACTCTCCCCATTTGGCTTTATGTCTCCGTGAGCGGCGTTGTTGTTTACTTCATGCTCTACCACTACAGCGCTTGAGAAGCGTGTTCTCCGTATTTTGTTCGCCATCGTTGAGAACAGGCACAGTTGAGAACAGGCATCAGGGCTCGCTGTCGATGATGATTTCGCTTGTCTTGTGCAGCCGTGCGGCCAAGCTGCTAAGGAGACTCGGGTGAGAGCTGTTGTACAGCGAGTGAGTGAGGCGCAGGTCAAGGTCGCTGGCGAGCTGGTGGGTTCGATCGACGCTGGGCTTTGTCTTCTCGTGGGCGTGATGGACGGGGATACCCTTCAGGATGCTCGCTACTTGGCAAAAAAAGTCGCCTGTTTACGCGTTTTTTCCGATGACGAAGGCCGGATGAACTTGAACGTGAGCCAGGTGAAGGGAGAGGTGCTGTCGATCAGTCAGTTCACCTTGGCCGGCGACGTGAGAAAAGGACATCGTCCAGGATTTGGGCGCGCAATGGAGCCCCAAGGGGCCGAGGAGCTCTTTGAGCTATTTTGTGAGGAACTGCGTTC
>JAKVCH010000069.1 GCA_022447485.1 Polyangiaceae bacterium
CCCTGAGGTCACAGAGAATATCGTGGGTAATTTTTGCCGTCCGTTGATCCATTCCCGCATCAGGATCGTCGAAGAAGAAAAAACGGGGCCGTAAGACTAATGCCCGAGCAATGGCCAGGCGTTTACGATTCCCAAAAGATAGATGAGCTGGAAGTTGGCCCCAATCGCGGCGATGAATTTGCACCCGATGCAGGGCCTCTTCTGCCCGAGCTTGTACGTCGTCTGGGCTCAACTGCAGGATATCCGCATGATAGTGCAAGGGAAGAGTGAGGTTAGCGAGCGCATTTAAGTTGGCTAATAACCCTCCTTCTTGGAAAACAAAGCCAATCGGCAGACCGCGGCGTAGTCGTTCACTGGGTAGCATCCCCTTGACCGGGAATCCTCCAAGCAGCACGGCGCCTCGATGAGGTTGAATTAAGCCGGCGGCCAAGTAGAGAAAGGAGGACTTACCACAACCATTTTGCCCAGTGATCACGATGGAACTACCGGCGTTGAGCTCCCAGGAAACGTCTTGCAGGATGGGCCCGGCATCATAGTGAAAAACCACTCGATCGAAGGTGATTCCTGGCTCTTCATCATCGAGAGGGAATTCTTCGGAGCTTTCGAGCGCTGGAGTCATGAGAGGCGGGTTCCTACGATCCAGTAAAATGCGACGGTCATCGTTGCGTTGAAGGCAATCAGGGCGACAAGAGTGCGCACAATCGCCTTACTAGCTTTTTGCGGAACTTCGGTCGGTGGGACGCCCACTTCAAGGCCGTAGTAGGAGCAAACCCAACCGATAATGGCACCGAGCCCAATGGATTTGACTAAAAGCAAGGGGAGGTCCCAAGGCGTGAGCCCCATCGATACACCTACCTGCCACTCACCCACACCCTCACTGTCCATGAGAAATGCTACAGCGAGGCCGCCGAGGACGGCAGCTGCCGAAAAGAATACCGTTAAGAGAGGCACGCTCAGCGTTGTGGCAAGGATGCGTGGCCAGACGAGAAATCGAGGCGGATCGATCCCGAGAGAAGCGAGGCCAATCACCTCTTGATTTACCTTCATGACGCCGAGCTCCGTAGCGATTGCGGTGCCGCTTCTGCCTGTAACGATGATGGCTGTGACAAGAGGAGCTACTTCGCGCAGAATAATGGCAACCACGATGCGCGCGGCAATATCGCGATGAATTGTGCCTCCAAGTAATTCGGTTTGAGCGACCAATGTAGCTCCGATCAGTAAAGCGACGACACTGACCATGCTGAGGGTCTGAAAGCTGGTGTAGAAGATTTGTCGGATCGTCAGGGCGCGGCAGACTTCGGCGGCACCCTTTCCGGGGGCGATTGAGCTTCTGAGAGCCGCACTCAGTATGCTGAGCAAGCCCACAACCAGTTGATAGGCCCCAAGTGCTTGAGCGCCAAGTGCCTCGAGCCAGCCTTTGGCCTCAGCGTCTTTACGCGAGGGAGCCTGTGATTTGCCTAGCACTAGTCAGAGCCCCCCATCGCTCGCTTCTTGTTCCATCACAAGAGCAGCGTGCCGAAGGGCTATCCTCGATGCAAGCGTAAATCGGAGGCTCGTCGCGGAAGAACTTTTCGAGGATCGGAAAACTCTTTTTGCGTGCCGTGCTCAGGCTGCTTTTTGGTCCCGGTGATTCTGGACTCGGGAGCGGCTCTATTGGGGTAGCGATTTTCTGGCGGCTGAGAGGCAGCTTTAGGCTGTCTTTGTTGTCGCGCGGTCGATCAGCTCCAAGGGAACGACAAGGCTCTCTGGTCGCTCGGTAGGATTCTTGATCAATTCGAGAATTCTATCAGCAGCCCAATCACCGAACTTCTCCATGGGCTGACGGACAGTTGTGAGTCCGAGAACATCCATCAGGGGCTGGTCGTCGAAACCAATCACCTGAACTTGGTCTGGCACGGACACGCCCTGACGTCGCAATTCTTGGAGAGCACCAACCGCTAATTGATCCCCGGCACAGGCAATTCCGTTCAGCTCTGGAAAGCTCTCCAGCAACTGTTTCGTCACCTCTGCTCCCGAAGCATGATCGGTCAATTCGGTTTCAATGACTCGGCTTCCTTCAGGACAGGCTTCGCAGAAACCTGCTTCGCGATCGCGAAAGACGACAGAAGAACGGGTACCGATGATTAAGGCTTGTTTATCCGCGCCGCGGTCGCTTAGGGCTCGCGATAGCAGTCGTCCACCCTCGACATTGTCCACGCGAATATGAGGGATAATTTCAGTCTGATGGTCGAGAGCGACCAGGGGGATATTCAAGATATCGTATTGGTCGCGGCGTTCCTCATTGATATCCATACTGCAGAGGATCACCCCTTCACAGGAACGCTCTGCCAGCAGACGATCCAAGTGTCGATCTGCTTCTTCCTGGTTTTTCACATCAACGAGAACAAGGTCGGTATTTTCCGAAGACAGCTTTTGCGAAAGCGTTTTACAAACCGTGAAGTAGAACGAGGTCGTAAAAAAGGGCATCAAAGCAACGACGCGCGCTCTGTTGGGAGCGCCAGCGGCTAGACGCCTCGCTGCGTTATTGGGGCGAAAGTCTAATTCACCCATAGCCTTTTGCACTGATTTACGCGTTTTGTCTGAGACGCGACGACTGCCGTTGATGACTCGGCTAACAGTGGCAATTCCAACGCCCGCTCGGGCTGCGATGTCATAAATTGTGGGAGAAGACATTTGACTCACTCAATTGATCTGTGGACCGCAGACCAAACCCGAGCCTTCCGTGGCTGCGCTTGGCGCGGTGGAAGCGGTGATATCCCCGCTTCCCAATACTCTATATGGGCGGTTTTTCGCCCCTTCGTCAAGATCATAGTTGGGAAGCGCTTTCCTTGTCGCTTGCGGCGAAACGATTCGCTCTCTACGGTCCATCCAATTAGAGTAGAAATCCAGGAATTTTCTAGGGATTTGAGGATAGATGGCGGATAGAAAAGTAGATAGCCGGGCAATGAGAGAAGTGAATCGATCAATCATTTATGATTTGATTCGAACCGGCGAACAAGTTTCGCGCACTGAGCTAGCCCGTCGATCTTCATTAACTAAGCCGACAGTAAGCGCGATTGTCGAGGAATTGCTTCTCGAAGGCATCGTGGTCGAAGTCGGCTTTAGCAAAAGTGAACCCACTGGCGGACGGCGGGCTCGATTGCTTGAATTTAATCCAGATTCAGCAGCCTATATCGGTCTGCGGTTTGGTGTCAGAACAATCACCGTCGCCTTAGCCGACGGCTTGGGTCGGCAGCTGGCGGCTACTACGGCTCCAGCCAACCACCATTCGCCGGATGAGTCTTTGGAGCATGCGGCCGCTTTGATTCAGACGATACTCGAAGACGCGGGAGTTCCCCAGACCAGGGTTTCCTGTGTCGGTTTGGCTGTCGGTGGCTTGATAGAAGCAGAGACGGGCCGCTGCATTCTTTCGACGAATCAGAATTGGAAAGAAGTCAATCTTCGAGAGCTAGCAGAAGCTCGTTTCGATATTCCGGTAACAGTTTCGAACGTGACTGACGCAGCCGCGCTAGCCGAGGCTCGTCTACTTGCTCAAGATGATTGTGATAACTTTGTCTGGATTTACGCCGGGACAGGTATTGGTGCGGCTATTGTTTCCCAGGGGCAGATTTTTCGAGGGCGCTCGGGCTTTTCTGGAGAAATTGGCTTTTGTCGCGGGCAGCCTGGCGGCCCGACGATTGAAGAGCTTGCTTCCGGTCGGGCAATTGTTGCTGCCGTAGAAAGTCGTCGAAGCGAGTCGCCGCTCTTTGCTTCGTCTGGGAGCGAGATCAAGATCAACGCTATTTTGAAGGCTGCGGAAGATGGGGATGTCTTAGCTCGATCCGTCGTTGAGCGGGCTGGACGCGACTTGGGTCTTGCTGTGTCTTATCTGGTTCATATCATCAATCCAGAGAGGGCAATTTTAGGTGGGGGTGTGGCAGAGAAGAGCGATATCTTCCTGGCGGCAGTGCGTGAAACAGTGAACTCAGAAGTGCTTGGCCCCGAAGCTGTCGAATTGAGTCGAACAGCCTTGGTTGGTGAGGTTGTTACAATTGGAGCGATTCAATTGGCGATGGAGCATTCGGTCCAAAGCTTCCGTATCGTGGCTCGCTAGCCTCTTTGACTCAGAGGGTCGACCTTCGCTACTCGCTTGTCTCAAGCGAGTAGCGACCGACGATTTCCTGCATCACTTGCTCGGGCCGTTGAGCACCATCGAAGGTTACTTCTCTGCCAGGCTCTTCGAGGGTTTCGAGCTGGCTTTGGAGAAGCCCTGGTCCTGCAAAGTGACCTTGGCGTTTGGCTAATCGAGTGGCGAGAACCTCAGAGGGTACTTTGAGGTAGATGATATTGACCCTGCCAAGAGCTGAACTCGGGCTCTCTTTTTGCTCTCTGGTTGGCGATGCGGGGCGGCTTAGAGCAGATGCGGAGCTACCGTTAGCTGATGCCCTGATAAGCGTGTTCCGATACTCAAGCTTGAGGGCACTGCAGGCAACGACAAGCTCTTCTCCTCGCCGCCTCGCCTGGGCGATTTCATCAGCGAGCGCATTGAGCCAGGGAAGACGGTCGGTGTCGGTGAGACCTTCACCTCGAGACATTTTTTCCTTTGCCCTGGGCGAATGGAGGGTGTCAGCATCGAGAAATCGAGCCTCTCTCGTCGCTGCCAGTTGACGGCCAATCGTGCTCTTTCCGCTACCGCTCACTCCCATGACGAGCCAGCAGACACCTTTTTCAGGACTCATCATTGAATGATTTTGAGTGAATTTTCATCAGATAAAGTCAGTTGATGAGGTGAGCACGAGCCACGATGAGCGAGAGCCTTTGCCACCGCGCAGGGGCGCTGTGAATCAAAAAATACTGAAATGCGTGAGCTTTCTCAATCAGATCTGAAGAATCATTTACTTTCATTTCTATTCTGACTTGCCTCGGGGCCCGTGAATTTGGATGATGGCCCTCGAGCCGGAAATCCGCACGATCATTTCGTAACGAGCGCTCAGGAGATTTCGAATGCGCAAACCTTTTCCTTTATTCACTTTAGCTTTGGCCTCGTATCTCACTTTGAGTGTCTCTGATGAGGCTCTTGCTCAAGAAGGGGAGCAAAGTGCCCTGGATGAGGCTCGTGCTAATTTCCAGCGGGCTCTCGAGTTAGAGCATGCCCAGGATTATAGCGGAGCGCTGAAGCTTTTCCGAAAAGTGGGGCAAGTCAAAATGACTCCTCAAGTGCGCTATCATATTGCTGGCTGTGAAGAGCATCTCGGAAAGTTAGTCAATGCAATGGGAGGTTATAAGATTGCATTGAGTCAGGCCGGAGGGATGCATCCTGAATTCATCGCCGAAATCGAGGCGAGTATTCAAGATTTGAATGCTCGCATTCCCAAGCTTGTGCTGACTCGTGGCTCTGGAGCAGAGGGCGCAATTATTGAGCTCGATGGCGTCGAATTAGGGGCAGCGCGTATCGGAGAGGAGATCATTGTCGACCCAGGACCACACTCTCTTGTGGCGACAGCCCGGGGCAAGAAGGAATTTGCGACAACGCTGACGCTTCAAGAAGGAGCGGTCGAGAACTACGAAGTTCAACTCGAAGAGCTTCCTGCGCCTGAGGCACCAGAGTTGGTTCAAAAGGAGGCGACTCCTCAGGGCTATGGCCCCTGGCCCTATATTTTGGGGGGATCGGGTATTGCTGTTGCTGGTCTTGGGGGTGCTTTTCTTGGGATCAGCCAGGGAAAGGTAAAAAAGGCCGAGGATATCTGCGGGCCGATCGTGGACGGCGTGATTGACTGCACGGGGGTGACCGATCCTGAAGAGCGTGAGCAGGCTGAGTCCTACTCCAAACAGGCGACCACTTTCGAGGCCCTGGGCTGGGCCGGAATAGGCGTTGGCGTAGCATCCGTTGCAGCAGGCACAGTGCTCTACTTCATTGATCCAACGCGGGGAGCCAAAGCCGAGTCGAAGGCTGGAGTCTCTTTCAAGCCGAGCGCTCCGCGCGCCAATGTAGGGTTTTCGCTTCAAGGCCGATTTTAGAGGCTTCGCAGTCTCAAAGGCTTCGCAATCTCAAAGGCCTCGCAGTCTCAAAGGCTTCGCAATCTCAAAGAGCGGGCAACCTATTTCATCCAGCTCTTCTTGATTGTTGCACCGCAATGAGGGTGTCGCGTCTCAAGTAGGATGTTGCGACGTAAGTAGGATGTTGCGCCGTAAGTAAAGCGTGGATCGAATTCTTTTCTCAGGTCTATTTCAGAATCCGGCATCGAGCTTCCAATTGTTGGAAGGAGGAGTGTCCTTTTTTACTGGGGGAGAAGGGGCCTTCTTCTCTGACTTTACCTTACCTGGAGTCGCCGCACCGGTAGCCTTTGTTTTTTCTCTCTTCTTTTTCTCCGCTTCGGCGCGCTTATCTTTTACAATGCGCTCCTGGCGTTTTTCTTCGACGAGCTGTTCCCGTTGAAGAGCCTCTTCCTCGGCTTCTTTTTCGGCGGCTAGTTCTTCAAAGCTGGCAGTTCTTCGTTTCTCGCCATTTTGATCTTCCCCTTCGTCCTCATTCGGCCCAACACCAGGCGCTTCGGAAGGAGTCGTCGTTTTATCTGCTGCTGAAGGTGCCGTTCCGACGACTTGAGGCTCAGCGACTTTTTCGATCACCCGTATCTCGGTCGTCTTTTGGTTGCCTTTGATCATGACAGTGGCCAAAACCCCTCCTGCCACTGCCAGAGCACCAAGGCCGAGAATGCCGAAGATTCGGTTGCGAGCTAGACCGTGAATACCGGTTTGGATCTGACTTAGTTCTTGGCCCGACATGCTGGTCAGGGAAGCGCGATTGGGAGTGGCACCCTTGTTGGCAGGCCAGACGCCTTCTTCCGCAGCTTGATTTGCTTCTTGAATCGCTACGTCAATACGTGACTTCTGCTCGACTCTCTTGTCGCCGAGTAATCCACGTAGGTATTGGCCGACGTCGCTATCCGAACCAATTCGAAGATGACCGGGCAATGCGTCGAGAGCTCTCAGCATTTCATCACAGCTATTGTAGCGAAGGTCGCGGTCTTTTTCTAAGGCTTTGAGTAAGACGGGCTCTAAAGCAGATGGGTAGTCGGGCACGACTTTCGACGGAGGCGTCACCTTGTGGGGTGAGCAGATATTGTACATCGTCGCGGCTTCCGATTCTTTGCGAAACGGATGTTTGCCCGTAGTGAGCGCATAAAGAACGATACCCAGAGCAAAAACATCCGCTCTGCGGTCCAGACCTTCACCATTCACCTGCTCGGGGGCCATGTAGCTGACCTTGCCCTTGATTTGTCCGGCGACTGTGGCGCCGCCCCCCAGCGCCGTGGCTTTGGCGACACCAAAGTCAACGACCTTCGTGACGCCATCGTAGGTGACCAGGATATTTTGAGGGGAAACATCTCGATGCACGAGACCAACGTGATTCCCCTTTTCGTCGACGAGTTCGTGGGCTGCATGGAGTCCGGCACACGCATTCATGACGATACGAGTCGCATAGGGAATAGGGATGCCGCCTTGCTTTTTTGCCGCCTTGAGCAGTTGATTGAGAGGCACACCTTCAATCCACTCCATGACCAAATAGAGAATGCCCTCTTGCTCTCCGAGGTCGAGGATCTCCACCGCGTTTGGGTGCCTAATCTGTGAAGCGAGAGAGGCTTCATCGAGGAACATTTGCTCGAAATGCTCGTCTTCACTGAGCTTGGGCAGCATCGTTTTGACGGCCACGAGCTTTTTAAATTGCCGAGCGCCCTTCATCCTTGCAGCCCAAACCTGTGCCATGCCACCAGCCGCAATCGGCACGAGCAGCTCATAGCGGCCCAGAATTAACCCGGCGCGAACCTGGCCGTCTGCTAGGCTAGGCTCGCCTTGGCTTCGTGGGTGTTGATTTGTGCCGGGCTGGTTCAAGGTGCCAAAAGTCTGGCAGACAGCTCTCTTCGTCACAAGGCACAATGCTCGGAAGTCGACAGAAGTCGACTTCTCTGAGAGGTCGTGCGATCGTTAGTTATGGCTTCGACCTCACCCCGTGGACTCAGGTACCAGTTGTCCGTCTTGACGATCGCCGTGAGCTTCACACTCTTTCTCTCTGGCTGCCGGTGCGCCAGCGACTCGGCATCGACGACTCCCCCTCTCGAGAGCGTCGAACTGCCTGCCCATGGTGCTGCCCTCCTCATCCCGCAGCTAGGCGTCACCACCCCCGTTCCGGTGTTGATAGCGCTAGCTCCTGAGTCGGAATGTCAACGCTTGAGCCAATTGAAGGCCTATTCCTTTCATCTTCTATGCTCACCCAGGGGAGATGGGCAGGCCATTCGTGGGCTACTAAAAGAATTCCGTTCCAAATATTCCCCCTATTTGGCGGCTTCGCCCGTCGTCTTGCTGGCCCTAGATGCTCCAATGAGTCGTCGGGCCCGGGAACTCGCCCTGGAAAACCCCGCATTTTTTGGTCATTTGATTCTTTCTGAGGCCTCTCAGCTCAACATAAGCAATACATTTGTCTACACTTATCGAGAGCGCGGAGGGCAGTCCCTCTTTCTTATCGGCGTGAATGCAGCAAATTTCGTCAAAGAGAGCGAGCAAGCTGAACGCAAGGGCCTACTCTTGAGGACTTACCAAGGAAGCGCTGAGCAACCTGCGGGGCAGCTTGAGCAGGTTTTCTCGGAAATTGTCGGGATTGATCCTCGCTTTCTTCCTCGCTCGAACAAGAAGCGCCCTTAGAAATAAGCTTGAATCGATGTTCTTAGCCTAGACAGTCGAACAGTGCTTCTGGGGCGATCCGCTGTACATCGATCCAGATCATGACGAAAAAATCGACATTAGAGGAAATTAAGGGAAAAAACCCTTCATTCAGTTCTTGACAGAGGGCCGCCCATAAGTAGCCTCCGGTTCCCCTGACGATTGGGTCTGGCGTGCTGCGCTCGATCCGCCGAAGGGAAAAATGAAAACTCCTCCGCCGCACTTACCACATCGGGGTGCCTGCGGATTAACGAAACACCAAAAATGCCTACTATTCAGCAGCTGATTCGCAACGGACGAAAAGTTCAAAAAGCGCGAACAGACTCCCCAGCTCTCAAAGCATGCCCGCAAAAGCGAGGCGTATGTACCCGCGTTTATACGACGACTCCTAAGAAGCCGAACTCAGCGCTTCGTAAGGTTTGTCGCGTGCGCCTGACAAATAGCATGGAAGTCATCAGCTATATCCCTGGTGAGGGACACAATCTTCAAGAGCACAGTGTTGTGCTGATCCGTGGTGGTCGTGTGAAGGACCTTCCTGGTGTTCGTTATCACGTCGTTCGAGGAACTCTCGATGCGTCTGGCGCCCAGGGTCCGAGTTCTACGAACAAGGCCAACCGTAACCGTAAGCGTTCTAAGTACGGCGTGAAGCGCCCGAAGAGCTGAGCCAACTGAGAAAGCGAAAGATAAAGTTATGTCACGTAGGCGCGAAGTTCCCAAGCGGCAGATCACTCCAGATCCAAAGTACCGCGATAAATTAGTTGCGAAGTTCATCAACTCTTTGATGATCGGCGGCAAGAAGAGCACTGCAGAGGGTATCCTTTATGGTGCGTTTGATATCATCAGTGATCGCTTCAAAGAGGAGCCTCTTGAGGTTTTTCGTAAAGCTCTCGATAACGTCAAACCAAAGCTTGAGGTAAAGAGCCGTCGTGTTGGCGGTGCTAACTACCAGGTGCCAGTTGAGGTTCGGCCTGAGCGTCGTGTCGCCCTGGCTATGCGTTGGCTCGTCAGCTACTCCCGTGCTCGTGGTGAAAAGACCATGCGCGAGAGGCTTGCGGCAGAGATTGTCGACGCGTCACAGCTGCGTGGAACTGCCGTCAAGAAGCGTGACGATACCCATCGCATGGCTGAAGCCAATAAAGCATTCGCCCATTACCGCTGGTAATGAGCTCAGCGAGAATCAAATCATTGGTTCTCGCTTTTTCTCTTTTCCCCTCTGGAGTTTTACTCTCAACAAATGACGAATCTGACATAAGGATCGGGTTACGAGTCGCCGAATTCATTCATGTTTTCGGCCCGCCCTGCGGTAATACTACGTACCCCGACCCCTTCTGGGAGCCCCGAGAAATCGGACCTTTTTCAAAATGGAAAAAGGCAGGCCCAGGAGGGGTCTCGTGCGTCTAGGCCAGTTGTTGTTTTTAGCTCCTTTTTCCTCTCCTCTTTTTCTCCTCTCTCTGAAACGAATTCTCTCATGGCACGCGAACTTCCCATCGAGCGCACCCGAAATATCGGGATCATGGCGCATATCGATGCCGGTAAGACTACCGTCACGGAGCGTATTCTATTTTATACAGGGATCTCTCATAAGATTGGCGAAGTTCACGATGGCGCGGCCACCATGGACTGGATGGAGCAGGAGCAAGAGCGCGGCATTACGATCACCTCGGCAGCGACGAATTGTTTCTGGACGACGGAGACCGGAGCTTACGCAGACGATCGCACCCGGATTAATATCATCGATACTCCAGGGCACGTGGATTTCACGATCGAAGTTGAGCGTTCTTTGCGAGTTCTCGATGGTGCTGTTGCCGTTTTTGATGGAGGCAATGGCGTGGAGCCTCAGTCAGAAACTGTTTGGCGTCAGGCCGATCGCTACAAGGTGCCTCGTCTCGCATTTGTGAATAAGCTCGATAAGATCGGTGCAGACTTCCAGATGAACCTCGATTCGATTGAAGAGCGTCTGGGCGTCCGTCCGGTTGCTCTTCAATGGCCCGTTGGATCCGAGGAAGAGTTTGCTGGCGTGGTCGACCTGATCAAGATGAAGGCAGCTGTCTTTGACAGTGACTCTCTTGGAGCGAAGTTTGAGTGGCAGACAATCCCCGAAGATCTTCAATCCACGGCCGAAGAAAAGCGTGAAGCATTGTTGGAAGCGTGCGCTGATGTCGATGACGCTTTCATGGAAAAGTTCCTAGAAGATGCCGATTCGCTGAGTGAAGATGAAATTCACGCAGCCATTCGCAAGGCGACCTGCGCCTTTACTTGGGTGCCGGTGCTCTGCGGTTCAGCTTTCAAGAATAAGGGCGTTCAAATGCTTCTGGACGCTGTCGTCAACTACCTTCCATCGCCCGTCGATGTCCCTGCCGTCGAGGGCACGGCCGTTGACGATGAGACGAAGATTCTGGAGCGTCAGGCTTCGGACGAAGAGCCATTCTCAGCTCTCGCCTTCAAGATCGCCAACGACCCTTTTGTCGGCAA
>JAKVCH010000690.1 GCA_022447485.1 Polyangiaceae bacterium
TCGTGCTCTTCAAGAGGTTGTCGCAGCGCCTCAAGCGCGGAACGTCGAAATTCGGGTAGCTCATCGAGAAAGAGGACACCTTGGTGAGCCAGGCTGATTTCCCCAGGGCGAGGTGGGGTACTGCCTCCAACGAGTCCGATGTCGCTGACAGTATGGTGGGGTGCACGAAATGTGGGAGTTGCGTCCAGGTTGCGGCTATCGCCAAGTAGGCCGGCGATACTGCGAATCGCCATGGCTTCCAGGGCTTCGTCCAGATTGAGAGGGGGCAGGAGTGCAGGCAGACGTCGTGCGAGGAGGCTTTTCCCTGCACCAGGTGGCCCGATCATGAGGAGGTGATGGGCGCCTGCCGCTGCAATAATTAAGGCGCGTTTGGCTGCTGCTTGACCTTGAACATCTTCGAGCAGTTCGGCCGGCGCACAAAATCCTAATAGATCGCTCGGTGTTAAAGTAGGTAGAGATTGCTTCGTCTTATGGGCGAGAACGATATCTTTCAGGTGTTGAACGGCGGAGACGCGTGAGTTTTGAAGCAACTGGCCCTCCGCTGCATTGTGAGCGGGTATGAGGGCGCGCACTGAGCCTTGCTTTGCCGCGCCCTGTAAGAGAGGCAGGACTCCTGGCACTCCTCGCAGCGCCCCGTCGAGACCCAGCTCGCCAATGATGAAGGTATCTTCCAAAAATTCTTGCTTGAGGCGACCGATGGCGATTAACACCGCAAGAGCGAGAGCTAGATCGAGGCCCGACCCGCGCTTCTTTAGATTGGCAGGGGCTAAGCTAACGGTCAGCGAGTACTCATCTAATTCGATGCCTAAGCAGCGGAGCGCACTTTGGACTCGAATACGGGCTTCTCGCACCGCGGCTTCGGCGAGGCCGGCTAGTTGAAAAGACGATGGGCCTCGGCGACAAGCTACTTCTACTCGAATGGGGTGCATCTCCAAACCAATCAGAGTGCCGCTCAGCACATGCCCCATACCAAGAAGTGGCTTGATGACCTTTGGTTCTTTTAGCTGCAGCAGCTCGAGCGGTAATGCTGACCCATTCCTTTCGTTCATGGGGCCTTTGGTTGCACAACCCGTGCCGCAGGAGATTGAGGCAAATCTATGTTATTTTGTTCCGCATCTCCTGACCGCTGCCAGGCATCACGCTAGGTAGAACAGAGGCTGAAGAGCTGAAGACTAGCGAGGCCGAGGCAGCTCGTGAGTCGTCGCTGCCGCTAGAAATTTAGGCGGTGCGAATTTTGCGTGGCAAGCGTCGAAGCAATAAGTGCCAATCCTCGGTCGGCTGACAGTAGTCACAAATGCACTTGGAATCGTGCTCGCGCGTCGAAGCTTGTGGCGTTTGCTTTTTTGCTTGAGCGGAAGGGGCTTCAGCCTCGACCAGTTCTTGCAAAGTATGTTGTCGACATCCGTCAGCGTTCCAAAATCGTTCAATCGAGAGTAGACGCTCGCTATCGCCATGACGGAGATTCAGAAAGTCTGCGCGTAGCCGTTTTGCTTCTTGACGAAGACTTTTCTGGCTGACTTGAAGTTGAACTTTATCTCCCGCCCAATTCAAAACAGCAGTGTCCGCCAAAAAACGCAGCACAAGGTTGATAGGTC
>JAKVCH010000691.1 GCA_022447485.1 Polyangiaceae bacterium
TAGCTCGCGTTCGGGTTCGCAAGCAAGCGTGCGTGAGTATTGCCCGTCAGACGTCTCGTTTCTTTCGAGGCAATTTCAACGTCAATAAGAAGTGCCCGCCCTTTGAAGAAGACCTTGCCTCGGTGCTCTCTGACTCCTTTCAGCCTCCGAAGTTTCCAGCGGCTAAAAAGAGCCGCTCCAGAGGGAAAAAGAGAAAGAAGAGGCGCTAGGTATGCGGCTTTCTAGTGCCTGTGCTCAAGCTTGGCGCCTTCTTTTCCCCGGCGCTCGATAAGCAAAGGCACTCTTCTGTGGCTCCGCGGGCTCTCATGGTACAGCTGCTCTATGCCCAGTCACTTGAGAGTTCTTTGTGCAGCGAAGCTTCATGCCAATCAATTGGAGCGACACCTTGAGCTATTGGAACTTCTTGACGATGTCGCCGAGCTGCATTTAGTGCGTCATGCGCCGCTATCGGGGCGGTTGTCCAAGCTAAAGGAGCATATCTTTACTCCTCGAAGCCTTCCTCAAGATATTTGGCGGATGTATTGGTTGATTCGTCGGGTGATCCGCGAAGAAAAAATTGATTGGGTCGTCGCTTTTAACCCGGTGCCCTGGGGTGCGGTGGCGGCAGCTGCGGCAAAGGCCGAAGGAGTTCCTTGCTCATTGAGTCTGATTGGGATGGACTTTTTACAAGTCCAGAGCTGGTGGGGCGGGGCCTTTCTGCATGCCATACGAGGCGTCGAGAGCGTGACCGTTACGGGACAAGCCATGGTCGACGGCTTGGTGCAGCGAGGTGTCGACGAAAGAAAAATAACGATTCTGCCTCATTCTGTCGACACGGAGCGCTTTCGGCCTCGCGAGGTCGAGCGTCAATTCGATATCGTTTCGGTAGGTCAATTGATTCACCGCAAAAGGATGAGTGTTTTAATTGAGGCTCTGGCATTGCTCAAAGCACGCGGTACTTCGCTGCGCTTGGGTATCTTGGGGAAAGGGCCCGAAAAAGATGCGCTTTTGGAGCAGATTCAAGCCAGTCAGTTGAGCCAGGAGGTTCAGCTTTTGGGCTATGTCGATGACGTCGAGCAATTCCTACCAAGTGCTGAGGTTTTTGCTCTCGTTTCCTCATGGGAGGGAGTTCCTTTTGCGATGATCGAGGCCATGGCTTCTGGCTTGGTACCTGTCGTGACCGATGTCGGAACAATCAGTGACTGGGTCACGGCAGGCGAAACGGGGGAGATCGTGCCCGTCGATGATGCTCCTGCTTTGGCGCAGGTGCTCGAGGAGCTCTTTGTCCGTGACCGCCCACGATTGGAGGCGATGCGCGACCGGGGCATTGCTATTCGCGATCGCTACTCGTTAAAAGAAGGGGTTGGCGTTTGGCGAAAAATTTTCACCACCGAGTCCTAGGGCCCTACTTCGCCACGACGGAGTCGACAAACTCCATCATCCAGTCGGTTGCGTCGACTTTATCTGCGAGGAGTCGCTGCCTTTTCGCTTGGCTCTCGTCGTAAAGGTTAGGCTGGTTCAGAAGAGCCTTTAGACGCTCAAGAGCCTGGGGTGCTTCTGAGCGTTTGAAGTTCCAGACTAAGCCGTAGCGG
>JAKVCH010000692.1 GCA_022447485.1 Polyangiaceae bacterium
AAGTAAAGAGGGCTCGTCCTCTGTCTGCGATCGTTTTTCTGCGGAAAGCCTCGGGTTGGGCAGAACCGTGACGTCATGAAGCTCAAGAGCGAGAGCCCGCTGAAATGCACCTCGGGGAATACGCTCACAGGGATAGGCCGCCTGCCACTCCTGCGCAGCTTCTGCCGACGCTAGGGGCAAAAGATGAAACAAGAGACACGCCCCGAGCGCCCAATGAAGTAGACTCCTCACACGAAGCTTAGTGCTGGAGCCCCCCTGCCTCGTGCTAATGAGTCGATGATTCTTCCTGTGCGCTTTGGCCACCGAGCCCGACACCGGGAGCGAGCCCTTGCTGTGCGTTTTCGGAGCTAGGTTTTTCGGCACGCCCGTCATCCTCCGCTCCGGAGCTCTCTTTGTTGGGCGCCCCATCCACACCCTGAGAATCAGAAGCCTCCTCATCAGAGACATCGGCAGCCATAGCATCCGTAGGCTTCTCAGCCGACTCTTCTCCCAAGCGCTGGTCGAGCTCACTCTCCAGAACAAGCTCACGCCGAAGACGCTGAGATTCTTCCCGCAAGGCATCAATGGCCGGGCTGTCTGGGTAATCAATGGCATAGCGCTGTAAAAGACTGCCCGCACGATCAAGCTCATGAGCCTGAAGTGCAAGCTCTATTTCACGAGCGAGGGCATCTTCGGCAAAATCGCCCCGGGGCGACAAATGGCGACTTAAGGCATAAGCCTGAGCTGCCCCCTGTTGATCTCCAGCTGCCGCCAGCAGGTGCCCTAAGGTCATTGCCGCGATGGGCGCAACTGCACTTTGAGGAAATTGCTCAGTCACCACTCGCAGGGCCTGAATTGCCCGCCCTCGCATACCAGCGAATCGAGCAATATCAGCTAGGGTCATGAGCTGATCGCTCGACGTAGATTGACTCGCTCGAGCTAGAGCAACATCAAAACCACCATGAGCATCTAATTCCTGAAAGGCAGCTACCAAGTTTCCTTGCTCGGCGTGAATATGCCAGCGGGGTGGCGAGGTCTCTTGTATCGAATCAATTGGATCGGTTTCAGCCTGCGGCATCTGATGCTCAGCCACTAGCGTACCAAGCTCAGGAGCTCTCCCCTCCTGCCCGCTGCTCGCCCGATGGGAAGCAAGGCTTGCGTATTTTTCAGCGATAGCCGCTCCTCGACCAGACTCTCGGATATTGCCTGAACCTAGCGAATCCAACTCTGCACGAGCAGCTGCTTCAAGAGCAGTGGAGCGGCTTCTTCGAGTACCACCCGCCGCGTTGGTGGCTCCCTCCAAACCGAGGGCGCCCACCTGCCGCTGCTGTCGTCCGAACTGCTGCAGAGAATATGGGGGGAAGCGATTGTCCGGCGTGGCTGTTATCTCTCGTGTCTGCTCAGCCAGATTCCCTTGCCTCTGTGCGATGGTGAACGCGCTCAATTCAAGCGCCTGCGATCGCCACCCTTGCAGGAACATGCCCCCTAAAAGCCCTGCTGCCACGAGTGCTCCGCGACCCAGCCAACGCAAGGAGGCTGAGCGACCCAGCCAACGCAAGGAGGCTGAGC
>JAKVCH010000693.1 GCA_022447485.1 Polyangiaceae bacterium
CGACTCGGTGTACAAATACCGGAAGAACTGTGTCCGTCGGTGAATGTCATACCCTGTGCGGCAAGCCGATCCAGATTCGGCGTTTGGATTTTTGCCTCGGCGTTCCCGTAGGAAACGTCAGCGACTCCCATGTCATCCGCGTAAAGAATCACGACGTTGGGGATATCGGCGGCGGAGAGTTGAAGCACTGAAGCAACAGCTAAAGCAACTACGAAGCGAAAAGACCTCTTCATAAATATTCACCAAGTGACGATGATCGATTATCCGAATGGTGGCTAAAAGCGCTACCCAAAACCTTTCCCCGTCGCTGGCCTGTTTGCGTTTGAGATAGTTCCATCTATTCATCGCAAAGGTGAGCACTGTGACGCCACTACATAGAAAAGAGTGGGCTTACCCGAATTTCAGGCTCATTCGAAGTAAGCGTCGTCATTTCAGCACGAGTAACTTTCAAAAAGACTCTTATAAAGCGCCTCATCAAATTCCTTCTCTATCTACCTTTCCTCGCCCTCTTCTCGACCAAGGCTCTAATCACTAACAAGAAGCAAAAAAGAAAGACAAGTAACCGCAATATTCTTGGTGAATCCCAGTCAAATTGTCACGAGGTCGTCATGATCGCTTTTGCGCTAAGTGACATTCGCCAATGCATAACGACTTAAGCGGCCTAAGCTGACGGATGCTGCTCAAATAGCGATCATTCAGTAACCTTCAAAATACCTCGCATGATCAGCGCATGCCCCGGGAAGGTGCAGACAAATTCATAGTTTCCCAGCTCGCTCGGAACATCGAACTCGAGCTCGGTTGAAGTCTGGCCGTCGATCATATCGGTGTGAGCGATGATATTGGATGACTCCGGAATAAACTGAGCGGCAAAACCGTCGGCACCCATGGCGATGGCGGCGTTGGCCACCTCAGTCGCCGTCCCCGGCTTGGTGATAACCAAGTTGTGCGGCAACGCATCCGGGTTGTTGAACTCGATGTGCATCTTGTGTCCAGCCTTGACCGTCATTTCCTTAACGTCGTAGCGCAGCTGCTCTGCGAGGGTATTCACACGCCACTTGCTGACGCCGCCCTTGTTGGAAATCAGGCCACCCGCCTCAACTTCCATCTCCTTTTGCTCCTCGACCTCTTGCGCGCCGAGCGCTGGATCGGCCACATCCCAGTGATGCTTCACCGTGGCAGCCGCAATGCGGGCATGTTCCACGGGTGAGCCAAGCACGGTGTCGAGTAATTCACGATTCCTGAGATTGTGCTGCTGGTGAACCCAGAGAGCCTCGAGCAGATGACGGGCATGATCCGAATTCTTCGGATCAAGGGTTGCCACCCATTTCTCCACAGCCTCGCTCACCTTATTGCTGTTTCGCTCGGAAAGCTCAATCCGGGTACGGTGACGCACGCCGTCAACCGGGTGCTCGAGGTTCTTCATCAGCGCCGCCTCGGACTCTCCATCAATGGCGACGGGCTCCTGAAGCGGACGTGACGGGTAGCTGATGCGGTAGATTCGACCATGCAGTTTATCGCGATTGGGGTCTCGGATATTGTGCTGCAT
>JAKVCH010000694.1 GCA_022447485.1 Polyangiaceae bacterium
TCGGAAGCGACTTGATCAATTCTTTGTAGGGCAGGCAGGGAGAACGCTGCCGTCTTCCCGGTTCCTGTCTGGGCGCAGCCCAATACATCGAGCCCTTCGAGAGCCGGAGGGATGGCTGCTTCTTGAATGGGTGTTGGTTGGGTATAGCCCGCTTGCTTTACAGATTTCTGTAGAGGCGAGATAAGCTTGAGTTCTGAAAAAAGCACGAGGGTCGGTGACACAGAAACAGCCCTGGGTAAATTGAAAATTTCAAAGAGAGCTGAAATTGGGGTCGTTTATTTGCTCGATAGCCCTGAGAATCGATTTTTTGAGTAATTGTTAAGTTTTTATTCAAACCAACAACTCTTCAATGAGCTGACCTCGATGACCGTCTTCGCCGAGTGAATACTCTGGAATGCCAAAGGCGTAGAGAAGGGTACTCAGAACATCAGTGTGTGATCTGCCTCGTAGGTCGAGAGCCTGTCCGAGACGGAGACGAGCGCCTGCTCCCCCAGCGATCAAGAGCGGTATACGGTCCAGTGCATGGGAATTTCCTTTTGAAACTTCGTTACCCCAAAGGATGCATGTATTATCCAAAACCGTGCCATTTCCCTCGGGCATGGAAGCCAGGCGGTCCATGAACCAGGCGAGTTCTTCGGCATGCCAGGTAGCTCTTTTGGTCAGTATCTCCCATGCTTCGTCATTGGAATCGCCAGAGTGACTCAGGGTATGTCCTTCGCCACCATCATCGATCCAAGGGTAGCGAATGCGGTTGAAGCCACTGGAATAGGCTAAACTTGCCACTCGCGTAAGGTCGCAGGAGAAACTCAGTGCCAAGAGCTCTAGTTGTGCTCGACTCACCAGAGGCATATTGGACTCGGCGGTGGCGTTGATGTTATCCGGTGCCGCGGGCATACAGCGAGCGCTTTGATTGCCTATCAGAGAGAGACTGTATTCATAGTTCTCTACCAATTCCAGATGAGCCTCTAAGGTTGCTTTATCGCGCGAGCTGGCCTGGGCACTAACGTCTTTGAATTGTTTTCTTACAGTATCGAGAATACTTTGCTGTCGTTCATCGGGATTTTCTGGATTCAGCGGGGCGACTCTGTTGAAGACGCGCTCATAGACAAGGGTGGGGTCGTTTGATGGCGGCAGCGGTGCATCCGGGCCCGCGTAGCTAATCCTGCCCTGTACGTCGTGGGAGATTGCGCGAACGCCCAGTTCCAGACTTGCCAGCGGTGTCTTGCCAATTTGGCCCGCCGCGATGATTTGATCGATGCTGGGCTTTTGGGCCCAACCAGCCATTTTTCCGCATCCGTCTTGGAAGGCGCCCTCACCCAGATAGGCCCCCGTGAAAAGTGAGCCAATACCTCTCTGATGAGGTCCCCCACGGTTCTGGGCATCTTGAGCCACCGTATTGTTTACGCCATCAAGAACAATCAGTTTGTCCCGGTGGCGCTCAAAGGGCTGGAGGATGCGCTTCAGGTTGAAGTCGGCGGGCGTTGTGCCCCGTTCAGGAAACCATTCTCCTGGAACAGTACCGTTGGGGTTGTAGACGACG
>JAKVCH010000695.1 GCA_022447485.1 Polyangiaceae bacterium
TTCGCTCTATAATTGAAGGAAAGATCACACCTACGCCCCTCTACTCACCGACAGATCTGCCGAATGCTTCTTTTCCTTGTAGAATAAGAAAGAGACAGGCTAGCTTTTCGTCAATGAACAAATGAGAAACCGTATCCTCTTCAAAGGCATCTTCGAGCGCCTGCCTCTCTGCGCAAGGCCTCCCAGAGATCCTTTCATCGCCGAAGGAGTGCGGAATGGTCTCGCTTACGGCGTATTGGTCGTCTTTGGGGAGGTTCTCTCTTTCTCATTTGAGAATCTGGTCAAGGAAGGGCAGCTGCCGCCTGAAGCAAATATCCTTGAACTATTTATCCTCTACCTCGGACTCGCCGCGCCCGTGCTCTTAGTCACAGCCCTAGGAGGAGCAATCATGGCGCTCATCGCTCTCCTCTTTCCCAGGTTGCAAGATTTCTTTGATTGGACTCGCCGGGGTCTGCTGCAAGAAAGTTCTCTCACAGAGCGCTTCAGTCGACCCCTCTTTATCCTATCACTCTTCGGAGGAGTGCTTATTTTTTTTAGCTCGATTATTATCAGCCGCCGCTACGATCCCGATGCTATCCCATGGGTCTACGCGCTTGTGCCTTGGGGCGCGAGCGTATTTTGGAGCATCACGCTTCCCGCAAAAGGGAAGCAGAGCCGCCCGGCTGCCTTAGTGCGTCGACAGGTCATTCTCGGTCTGTTCGTCACCTTAGTAGGCAGCGCCTTTGCGGCCCTAGCAGAGACCAAAATTGAATTGGAAATTGCCCAAAGCCACGACGGGAGTCCTCGGGTTTTCAAGAAGCTCGCCCAAGCCGTAACAGATTGGGACCAGGACGGAGCAATTCGCCTCTATGGTGGTCACGACTGCGCGCCCTTTAATCCAGACATCCACCCCTTGGCTATCGAAGTTCCTCGCAATGGAATCGATGAAGACTGCTCCGGGGCAGACTGGACCGCCGAGCAACCACCTCTCGAAAAAGTAGCCGGACAGTTCGTCAGCCACAAAGGACTCATCAAGCGACCCCATATCCTTTTGATCACGACGGATGCTCTCTCTATCGCACATACAGGGCTGGGACGTGATCGCGCCAAGACAACACCGCAACTCGACGAATGGGCAAACACCGCGACTCTTTTCACCCAAGCCTACTCCTACGGACCGGACACCCGCACAACGCTGCCAGCTCTGCTCACTGGTTATCCCACTGAGACTGTCGTTGGTTTTCGAAGCGATGAGAAAAACATACCTCAAGCAATTGTACTTGAGCACGCTCCCCGTTTAGCAGACACCCTCCAGCAATTAGGCTACCGCACGGTCGCTCTTCTACCGCGACCATCTTTCTTTGCTGAAGAAAATTGGCCCGGACTAACCCATGGCTTCCAAAAAGTCAGTTTTGAAGCATATCGTCAATCAAGTCGCTCCACCGGACATCCCAAAAAGGTGCATTCCGCCGAGGCTCTCACCAATCAAGCGATCGAGGAGATCAATCAAGCCGATGGCCCCCTCTTTCTCTGGGTTCACTACTACGACCATCACGGACC
>JAKVCH010000696.1 GCA_022447485.1 Polyangiaceae bacterium
AACAGAACGTTCTGTCGACGAGAGCCCTTCATCAGACCGATAAGAGCTAGAGAAAAATAGATGGAGATATAGGTGTACAAGGTTCAGTCTGCCGCCTTAGCTTTGGTGATCCCTTCTTCGTCGCGGCGGACAAGATCAGAAAAGAGGCGGTTCATTTGGCTGGCTTTATCTTCAACTGAGAAGTTCTCTATTACGTAATTTCTAGCTGAGGCCGACATTTTTTCCCGTCGGCCTGGGCTTTGCACTAGTTCAGCGATGGTTGAGTACCACTCCTCCTCGCTACTACACAAGCAACCTGTTTCTCCTTGAACTACCAACTCATTATTGTAGCCAATGGCCGAACAGATAGGTACAACACCGGCCGCCATGTAGGTTCTTGCCTTACCGCCCGATTTGCCAAGCGCCCAGTCCTCTGATGGCAGTGGCATTAAACCGATATCAAATTCTGCCAGGGCGTCTATCTCTCCGGTCAATGACCAATCTCTCAGCACCCATGGGACGCGGGGCATGGTGAACTCGCCCCCGCCAACCATCAGAAATCTTACATCACTGAACTCACTGGCCACTCTACGTAAAGCGCCTTCAATTTCGAAAAGGTACTTGGATGTTGAAGGTGAGCCCAGCCACCCGATGGTAACCGTAGCTCGAGACGCTCGATCCTCGGGAAGGATATAGCGTGAAACATCTTCAGCAACCTCAATGGTTTCGGCGCGCCTAGCACCGTGTTTCTGGGCCGATTCCTGGAGCCACTTGTTGCCAGCGACCACACAATCCACAACCTTGAAAATATCTAGTGTCTTGGTGGGTGAGCGGAAAAACGTCGCAATAGAATTGTATCGACTGGGTTTCTTGATGAACAAAGCATCGTCATAGTCAAAGCAAAGTACGGCGCCTTTTTTCTTCAAGTAACGCTCTACGACTGCACCGCCCAAGGGAAACAGTTCCCGCTGCATGTATATGATGTCGTACTGCCGGTGCTTTGTGAGAGCTGCGATTCGCTTCGCGATGGCCAGCAAAGTCAGGTAAATTTTCTGTACGGTGCGGCCTTTTGCGAGACTCAGATCGTACATTTTTCGGTCCATGAAGCTCTGCACCTCGCAGCTGACTCCAAGTTCTTCCAGATAAGGGACGTACTGATAGACTCGATAGCGACTGCTCGCTCCCTCGACGGGGTATCGAGTCAGAAACAATACTCTCACAGCAGAAAGGCCATAGAACTAACGTTCATCCTCAAGACGCACATAAATTGAAGAGTATTCTTCCACACCGGATGCTAGAGAAAATTGCCTCTCTGCCGTTTCTCTACACCTAACAACTAATTCAGGGTCACTCGCGAGTTCAACGATAGATGCCAGAGCCTCAGATAATTCCTCATCTGAAAACTCCTCGATGACAACCCCCGTTCCAGAGCTGAGTAAATCTGACTCAACGTCACCCACGCCAGCGTTGGTCAGCAATGGCTTTCCACACGCCAAAAATTCCCCAAGCCGGGTTGGAGATGTCGCTCGCTTCGACCAGGTCGGCTTGACGAAAAAT
>JAKVCH010000697.1 GCA_022447485.1 Polyangiaceae bacterium
GATGGCCGTTGCGCTCTTAACGACAATGTATGGGGCTATTGTGGCATTTGTGATTTGCAATCCTATTGCCGAAAAGCTGCAGCGACGTTCCCAAGCGGAAACGATGAATATGAACTTGGTGATTGAAGGTGTCGACTCTATCGCAAAAGGACACAATGCTTCTGTGATTCGCGACAAATTGGAAGCCCGTCTTCAGCCGAAAGATCGTCGCGCTGAAGAAGCTGCCTAATGACAATGAATCTCAGTGAGGATTTGATTTATGTTTGACGAAGAAGAGGAAGAGGTGGAGGAAGGGGCTCCTGCTTGGATGGCTACCTTCAGTGATATGGCCACCCTACTCCTCACATTTTTTATTCTCCTACTTTCATTCGCCAATATGGATGTCGTCGAATTCAAGGTTGCTCTTGGGTCAGTCAAAGAAGCTTTCGGCGTTCAATTTGACACGGCAGGAGACTTCGAAGCCCGCGCAATGTCGGCAGTCGAGCTTTCTGAGCGACCGTCATCTCGACAATTGGGCAAGAACAAGTACGAACTCGACGAGTTGCAAGACTTAAAAGACTATATTCGTAAAAAGAATATGTCCCACCGAGTGCAAGTATTGGGTAGCGAGGTCGGCATCATCTTACGAGTCAAAGATGTTGCTCTCTTCGAAACCGGCAGTGACCGACTCAACGAGCACGCGGTAGAAGTACTGAACCTTGTGGCCGATCTATTTGACCGAACATCCAGCGTGCTTTCTGTCGAAGGGCATACGGACAACGTGCCGATAACGCGGCAACGATTTCCATCAAATTGGGAGCTCTCCGCCGCACGAGCCGCTGCAGTAATGAAAAACTTCGTCTACGTCCGAGAAAAAAGTGGCGATCGACTGGCGATCTCTGGCTATGGCGCACTACGGCCAATTGCCGACAACGAGACTGCCAGCGGTCGCACACTCAACCGCCGAGTGGAATTCATCTTTCGCCGTTCCCTCTCTCGAGCTGGACCAATGTTTAACCTGAAGTCGCCCGGAAGCGCTGAGCAAAACCAAGCAATATCAGCAAGCACGCCCTCGGAAGAAACGACGAGCAGCCCTGAGTAGGTGGTCTCGGCAATGAGCCCAGGCACCGCCAACACAAGCACCACGGCGGCAGACACCACCCGCAGCAGCTTAGGCTTCGCTCAATGCCTGGGAGAGCTCAGCCAGTTCCGGAGCATCAGGCTCCATCATGCGAGCACAACGGTACTCGATGACGGCATCATCCCGCCGACCTGTCAGCAAGTAGAGCCAGCTGAGCATCAACGACTCATTACAAGATGGTATTTCACCGTAGCAACGAGACTTCTCCATGGCGCTGACTCCGTAGACGTAGGATCCACATTCTGAGCAAGCCTGAGCTAAGCCCACCGCAACTTGACGTTCGGCCGGCTGCAAACGAAATGCCTTGGACCAAGCGGCCATACACAGCTCTGGCTTCGTCTCGTCGGGAAGAAATGAGGCCACCACATGTGCCGCTTTCGGCGAACAGGGATCACG
>JAKVCH010000698.1 GCA_022447485.1 Polyangiaceae bacterium
TTGTTATTCTCTTTCCGCGCCTGCGAGGCCTCGCTAATTTCCTAACCGAGTCGCGGGCTGCTTTTTTACCTATTATAATTGCTCCATTGGTGCTGATCCCTCAACTGTTGAGCGGATGGCTCAGTGTGGCTTTGATCATAGGAAGCTATCAATCTATAGCAATCGCGCGTTGGCTGAGTCGACGCTCTTTTGACTGGAATCCGGCTCTTCGCGGTGGGCTTGCTTTGGGTCGCTCCGCTGCGGCGATACAGGCAAAACGAGCTGCTGGTCGCGGAGCGATTGCCGCCACGTTGGGAGCCGTCTGCCTTGAAGTGATTTTACTCGAGGCATCGCTCGCTCTCTTTGGCCTTCCGGTCAAAGGCGGCATCGGGACCCTGCTCATTCAGGGAGACTGGGATGCAGCCGTCGGCGGTTTAGTACTGATATCTCTCCTCTCCTGCGGGTTTGAGTTCCTCAGCGGGGTTTTGCTTCAACCCAAGAAAGCCACCTAAACGAGTCTTGCTCCCTGATCGTTCAATGATAGAAGGCTTCTTATGAGTTCTGTGATTGTCGTTTCTGAAACAAACTTTGAACAGGAGGTCATGACGTCAGACCTACCGGTCCTAGTGCAATTCGCTGCTAGCTGGAGCGATGCTTGTAGAAAGCTAGCACCCGTCCTCAATGCCTTGAGCACTGAATTCGAAGGCAAGGCAAAAGTTGTCATGGTAGATGCTGAACAGTCTCCACGCCTGGCACAAGCTCTACGAGTCCAAAATGTGCCCACCCACTTGCTCTTTGTCGGCGGACGACCTGTCGATATGAGTCAAGGCCCCCAATCATTAGAAACTCTTCGCGAGATGCTCAGTAAGCATTTACCCAAAGCGGCGGGCGCCCTCGCGGCTAAAGAAGCTGAACAACTAGCACTCGCCGGACGCATTACATTTGTCGATATTCGTCCAGCGGCAGCTTTCGCTCATGCTCATATTTCTGGAGCGGTTTCTTTTCCTGCTGAAGAAGTAGAGTCACGCCTGGCCGAATTAGCGATGCTGCCCCTGCCCGCCGTACTCTATTGCCGAACAGGCAAGGATGCCGCCAACCTTGCATCCAAGTTGGCGGAGCTCGGTTCTCCCACCGCCTTTTTAGAGGGTGGAGTGCTTGCTTGGGAAGGAGAGGGTCACCGCTTATCTCGCGCGCGATAAGCATGCAGAGCCGCCTCCTGTACTGTCTTTAACGGGACGCCATATTCACGGGCCGCGCGAGCACAGTCTTCGTACTCTGGTTTGCCTTTCATCGCCCGACCTTTCCAAAGTCCCACCTTCACCGCAATCTCCCCAAATGGAGTACTCACGGCCACAGCTTCTCGTTGAAGACTGGTTCGCTCAATACGTTGCAGGCGAACGCCCAAGGAAGATGTTTCTTTCAGCACTAATTCAGTCAACTCTTGGCCATGGTCCTCTTCACAAAGGAAAGCCAGTAACTGCCCTGGCCGGCCCTTCTTCATGACCAAAGGCGCACTCCATGCGTCGAGAGC
>JAKVCH010000699.1 GCA_022447485.1 Polyangiaceae bacterium
ACCAAAGTGGTATCAGCATTATCGATGTAACGAATGGTCAGCTGGGTGCGGTCACGCCCCTGGTGACAAGCGCAGATACCGACGACGGCAGCTACCACTTCTATCCTACCTGGTCGCCCGATGCGAAATACATTGCTTTCGTGACGTCGTGGGACCCGAATATCGTCAATGGCAACTACTTAGGCAGCGTTGGTAATGCCCACGGCGTGCTCCGTATGGTTGAAGTCGCCAAGGCTCCGGTAACTTGTCCCGGACCCGACTGTATCGAACTCACCCGGGGTACGGGCTACGCGCCCAGTGCCGCTCAATCTCAATCCGGAACCCAAGGGAGCACCTGGCCTAAGTTTGCCCCCTTCGCTCAAGGTAGTGGCAGTGTTTACTTCATTACGTATACGGCACGGCGCCAATATGGCCTCTATCCTGATATTACGAGTCAACTCTGGATGTTTGGCATCGATACGACTCTCAGCGGTGACCCATCATTTCCGCCCTTCTGGCTGCCCTACCAAGATATTCGGGATGGCTCCCTCTCTCCCTACTGGACAGAGACCCTGCCCTGCGAAGCGGACGTAGAAGCCGATACCTGCGAAGGCTGCCTGGAAGAAGAGTATTGCCAGGTCAATGAAGCAAGAACGAGCTGCGCCTGCGTCGCTCGGAGCGTGATTCGCTAAAAGCGAACTTCTAAACAAAAAAAAGAATGCCCCAAGCCAATTGGGGCATTCTTTTGTCTTCTTCAATGCCTCAGAAAGGCTATTTCTCTCAAGCCGGCGGCGCTAAGCTGCCTCGATTTGTCGGCAAGAACTCCTGATAGAGGGCACGCACCGAGGTCTGAAAATCTTCAGGCGCCACGCCGACAATGATATTCACCTCGCTGGCTCCCTGATTGATCACGCGAACATTCACTTGGGCCTCAGCTAAGGAGCGGAAAACTCGCGCAGAAATTCCCACGGAATGACTCATGCCCTCTCCCACAATCGCAATCAATGCGAGCTCTGGAGTCACCGTCACTTTATCCGGTTTTAATGATTGACGAATCTCCTCGGCAACGTCCTCGGCTTGTGACTGCCAAGTCTCGGTATCAACAATCACGTTAATACCGTCGATGCTCGACGGAGTATGTTCAACGCTGATGCCACGACGCTGGAAGATACCAAGTAGTCGATGGGCGAAGCCCACCTCTTTATTCATTAAGAGCTTCTCAACGCCAACCATGGCGAAGTTATCTTTGCCGGCAATGCCCGCGATTGCGGTACCCTTGTCTTCTTCCTCGCTGAGATTCGAAACAATGCGAGTACCCAGATGCTCAGGAGCGTTGGTATTGCGGATATGGATCGGGATCCCCACTTCACGCACGGGAATCACCGCTTCGTCATGCAATACAGACGCACCCATATAAGACAACTCGCGCAATTCACGGTAGGTGACCTCGAGCATGGGCTTCGGATCGTCAACAATCCGAGGGTCGGTCATAAGTAGCCCAGAGACATCCGTCCAATTCTCATAGACCA
>JAKVCH010000007.1 GCA_022447485.1 Polyangiaceae bacterium
CGACCACCAAGACGCGGGTATCGCTTCTCATGAGCTCTTCGGTGAGACCACGGGTGATGGGGTGCGTCTTGATATGGGCAAAGAAGGCCTCTCCTTGGCCTTGGGGCAAGCGATGTGATTTATCTTCTTCAAGGATGAATCCTCGCCCGAAGCCCACTCCAAAATCCGCAGCGAGTGACTCTACCTGAAGATCGATGAGTTGCCCTTGGGCATTCACACTTGGGTCCACGGCGAGTAGGAGGCTAGCCCCTTTTCCCAACTGCTCCCGAAGACGAACGACCTCTTCAGGACGCCAGGGCTGCCGGGGGCCGACGACAGCCAAGAGATCGCAGTTCGAGAGGTCCGGGCTTTTTTGGGTGGAGTCGAAGACGATTTTTCTAATGACAAGATTTGTTTTTTCTAGTCGTTGACGCAGAGCGCTGAGTCCTTCCGGACTATAGTCATCGATACTGCGTTCTCCATGCCCGCTGAAGAAGCATGCGTATTGTGCCTTGCGCTCTATCAATTCGGCGAAGCCCTCACTGATCAGTCGCTCGCTTTCCTCGGAGAGGGCGCCCCCACCAGGTTCGGGAAATAGCTGCTGGCGAGAGATGAACCATGAGCGATCCTTCCGTCGCAGGATCAGGGCAACATCGTCGATATCGAAACGGCCTAATTCGCTTTTTCCTTCTGCTAATTCCCTACGTAGTCCAAGCACATCGGCGGCGTTCTGCTCGGGATCGAGCTGTCGTACGGAGAGCTCCGAGTCAATGGTTTGGTAGGCCGCAAGTAGGTGCTTGAGGTCGAGGGCACTGGGGTCGTCTTGGGGAAGAAGGAGGATTGCTTCGCTTGGTCCTGCTAACTCGGCCATCACTTCGTGAGTGGCTGTAGAGAGTACGAAAAGCTGGCTATCGCTGAAGTCCCAACGAGTATGGCGCCGTGAGCCAATAAAGTTGACCTCGGTAAAAAGAAAGCCGGCAGCCAGAACAGCGATTCCAGCGATGGAGCTTTGGACCTTGAGGGAAGGACTCCATCTCATGAGGAGCTCCTCCATGATTCGACCATTTCTGTGGTGATGTAGGTCGCCCACAGGGTGAGGCTGAGGTGAAAGATCACCCGTCGGCTATCGAGGAGGCCTCGGGAGATCTCTTCGAGCATCGAGGCTAAAGATAGATGAGCACAGAGATCGCGGAATGGTCCGTCAGGAAGGAGATATTCGCCTAGTCCGAGGACAAAGAGGCCAAATTGCACTCCGATCGTGAGTAGTAAAGCTACGAGCTGACTCTTTGCCAGAGCACTGAGCAAGGTTCCGAGTGCTAAGGAGCTCATGCCAATCAGTAAGAGACCAAAGTAGCTGGTGAGAAGAGCCCCGAGATCAATCGTTCCAGTGGGCCTGAGAATCAAAGCGTAAAGGACCGTTGGTAGCCAAATAAGTAAGTAGGTGGCGAGGGCTGCTAAGTATTTTCCGAGAACAATGGATGAGGAGCGAATTGGCGCAGCGAGGAGAAGGTCGATGGAGAGCGTCTTTCTCTCTTCCGCGAAGCTGCGCATCGTGAGAGCTGGGCAGAGTAATAAGAGAGAAATTGTGAGTAAAATAGATTGCTGGCCAAAGTAAGCACTCAGGGGACCGAAGGGAGAGGCACTTCCTTGTTGGATGGTATGAACCACAATGCTTGTAAATATTCCTCCCTGTAAGCCGAGGAAGACGGTTAAGAGAACCCAAGCCAAGGGAGTTGTCCAAAAGCTAAAGAGCTCTCGTTTGAAAATGACAAAACTACCCCGCATGATTCCCGTCTTCCGAGGAGGGCTGGTCGCCGAGGTCTGCATTGAGATTCATATTGTTCTCTGCAGAGGTAGAGTGATGTTTTGATTGGGTGAGGAACTGAAATGCTTCATCCAATGCGCTGGATTTCAAGCTTGCATGAAAAATGTCGAAGCCCTTGTCGACGAAATAGCGAACTACAACGGGCAGTTCGTTGTTCTCTGCTGGAAGCGAGACGCGGTGCAGAGGCGGCGTTTCGAGGGAACTCCCCTCGACTTCGGCTTTTGGCCACGGGCTGTGGAGTAGCGCGTCTTGGAGTTCATGGAGATCGCTCCTGACGTGAATTTCGAGACAGCTGTTTGCGCGAGCAGATTTCAGTTCTTTGAGCGTTCCAGATTGGACCAGGCGACCCTGATGAATCAATACGGCGCGATCACAAATAGCTTCGACTTCCGAAAGAATATGGGTTGAGACGAGCAGGGCATGATTTTCTGCAAGACTTCGAAGGAGGCGTCTTGTCTCAAGAATTTGGTTCGGATCGAGGCCCGCCGTTGGTTCATCCAAGAGGAGTAGGCCTGGATCGCCGACCAGAGCATCGCTGAGAGCGAGACGCTGGCGATAGCCCTTGGATAGTTTGCCTATCCGTCGATGGAGTAAACCATCTACTTGCGTTAGCGAAGCGACGCGGCTGATCTCACGCACAGCTTCACGACCCCGTAGACCTTTGAGTTCTCCTCGAAAACGTAGGTACTCCCGTCCCGTCATCTCTGGATAGAGAGGTGGCAGCTCGGCCATATAGCCTATATTCCGTCTCAGCCTCGGTGAGCTGCGGAGGAGGTCTTTTCCTTCGATCAGGACGCGCCCTGCGCTGGCGCCTAAGGCACCAGCGAGCATGCGCATTGTCGTCGTCTTGCCAGCCCCATTGGGACCCAAGAATCCCAAGGCTTCCCCTTTTCGCACAGAGAAACTCAGTTGATCCACGACGGTCAGTGAACCAAAACGACGAGTTAATCCTTCTGCGACGAGCATATGACTCCTAGGCTCGAAAGCTTTTCGAGAGGTTGTGGGTGAGCTCAAGACTCTTCGTTGGCTGGAGCCCCATGGCAAGCTTTAAACTTTTTTCCGGAGCCACAAGGGCAAAGGTCGTTGCGACTGACCTTTGGTTCTTTTCGCCTTTGAGGTACGGGCGCAGCGGCTGACTGACGAGCTGCCGCCAATTGAGCGGCAGCAGAAGGCTCCGGTGCTTCTGGGAGGTCACCGACATGCCGAGCTACGGCTTGGTCGAGTTCGGCATGATGCTTTTCTTCGGCAGCGCGCTCCATCTCGGCAATCTCTTCCTGGCCTTGAATTTCGACGGAGAAGAAGCGCTCCAGGGTCTTACTCGAGACGCTCGCCATCATATTCAAGAAGAGATTGTAGCCCTCTTTCTTGTATTCGTTTTTCGGATCGCGCTGCCCGTAGCCTCGAAGTCCGATTCCGTCACGCAAATGCTCCATATTTTGGAGGTGATCGACCCAGGCTTGGTCGATCGCTTGGGTGTAGAGGTGACGGAAAACTCGTAGGGCGAGGTCGACACCCATTTGCTCTTCTCGGGTCTTATAAATCTTTTCGGCTGCGCCATAGACTTCTTGAGCGACCTGCTCCACCTCTCCAAGATGATGAATCTCTCGATCGAGCTTCTGACCAAAGAGCTCTTCATAAGCATCGTCAATTCCTGCCCAATTCCAGTCTTCGGGGAGTTTTCGAGGAGGACATGACTCTTCGATGACCGAGGCAATTACCTTATCGATCAAGTCGAGCAAGCGTTCTCTTTGCTCGCTCAAGCCTCGCGCGCATAGTTCTGAGAGCTCGTCATAGACCACCCCCGGCGTGCGATCTTTGCGAGTTTCCAAATCTAGTTTGACCCCCCAAAGATGATAGGCCTCGTGTTGCAGAGATTCTAGCTCATTGAGTTTCCCAGCCGCCTCAAGTTCTTCTCTCGTGGGAGGCCTCGGGCGATTATTCTCGTCGGTGACAACGGGAGGGTTCTCACAGAACATACCAACGAGCTGAGCAACTAATTGACGAATACGTTCTTCGATATCGCTTTGGACTTCGACTTCGCGCACGGTTCCGGTGGGAGCCCCTAATTCGTCGAGTTCGTCTGGATGATAGCGTCCGAGGCCCAATTCTTGACGCAATTGATAGAGCGTCTTGCGCTGGGCATTCATCACATCATCATACTCCAAAGTGTTTTTACGAATGTCGAAGTTGCGTTCCTCGACTTTTCGTTGAGCGTTTTCAACGCTGCGATTCACCATGGGATGCTCAATGGGTTCATCATCAGGCATGCCGATGCGATCCATCAAGTTCTTCACTTTTTCACCGCCGAACATGCGCATCAGCTCATCTTCGAGGGAAAGGTAGAAGCGACTGGAGCCGGCATCACCCTGGCGCCCGGCGCGTCCGCGCAGCTGATTGTCGATTCGCCGTGATTCATGGCGTTCTGTGCCTAAGATATGGAGCCCGCCTACCTCAAGAACCTTTTTCTGTTCTTCCTCACAAGCCTTTTCAAAACGAACAATTTCGCTCTGAAAATCCTCTGTCTCAGCGTCGGGATCTCTTCCAGCGTCGGCGAACTCTCGTCGAGCTAACATCTCAGGGTTTCCGCCAAGCATGATGTCGGTGCCGCGTCCGGCCATATTCGTGCTGACAGTAATAGCGCCGAGGCGTCCAGCCTGGGCAACGACGTAGGCCTCGTCCTTATTATGCTTCGCATTCAGAACGTTGTGGGCAATCTTTTTCTTCTTGAGGATACGACTAATCGCATCACTCTTCTCTACACTCGTCGTGCCGACGAGCACAGGGCGGCCTTGCGCATTCATGTCGAGGAGTTCATTCACGACGGCCGTGAACTTTTCTCGTTCGGTCTTGTAGACGATATCGTTGTAGTCTTCTCGCTGAATCGGCTTATTCGTGGGCACGGTGACGACATCGAGGGAGTAGGTCGACATAAACTCAGTCGCCTCGGTTTGACCGGTGCCCGTCATGCCTCCCAACTTATCGTAGATGCGGAATAGATTTTGGAAGGTGATGGTCGCCATGGTGCGACTTTCTTCCTGAATACGAACGTTCTCTTTTGCCTCGACTGCTTGATGCAGACCATCGCTCCAACGTCGTCCTGGGAGCACACGACCCGTAAACTCATCAATGATCATGACACGCCCATCTGGCGAGACCATGTAGTGCTGGTCACGCTTGTAGATCGCGTGGGCTTTCATCAATTGATTCAAAATATGCAAAGACTGCATGTTTTGCGGATCGTAGAGATTGCTGACTCCCGAGTACTTTTGCACCAATTCGATGCCCTCATCGGTGAAAGTGGCAGAAAAGCCCTTTTCATCAACATTGTAGTGCTCGTCTTTGACCAAGCGGACAATCACTTCGTTGAGTGTCTTGTACTTATCGCTTGCAGCATCCGCTGGACCACTAATGATCAACGGAGTACGAGCTTCGTCGATGAGGATAGAGTCCACCTCATCGACAATTGCAAAGTGGAGAGCTCTCTGGACGTGTTCCAGCGCGCTATCCTTCATGTTGTCGCGAAGATAATCAAAGCCAAATTCATTATTTTGGCCGTAGGTGATATCTGATTTGTAGGCGCGAATTTTCTCTGCAGTTTGTTGTCCGCTGACAATTACGCCGGTACTGAGGCCCAGCCAATTATAGAGCTTACCCATCCACTCAGCGTCACGGGTGGCGAGGTAATCGTTCACGGTAACAACATGGGTGCCCTTGCCCTCGAGAGCGTTCAGGTAGCATGCCAGGGTAGCGACGAGAGTTTTTCCCTCACCGGTTCTCATCTCGGCAATCTTGCCCTGATGAAGCACCATGCCGCCCATTAACTGTACGTCGTAGTGGCGCATGCCTAATACACGCGTGGATGCTTCTCGGCAGACGGCGAAGGCTTCGACGAGAATATCGTCGAGCTTGGCGCCTTGATCGAGCTTTTCTTTGAATTCAGCGGTTTTGGCTTGAAGCTCTGCGTCGCTCAATCCATGGATCGATGATTCAAGAGAGTTGATCCGCTCAACGAGCGGTTGCATTCGTCGGATGGCACGTTCGTTTGACGTGCCGAAAAATTTCTTCGCGACCCAGGTCAGCATGGTCGCAGGAACCTAATGATTCGGCAGGCTCCACGCCACCCCTCAGACGAAGGATTAGACTGTTTTCCCATAATTTATCGTTTTTGGGTTTTGAGTCTTCATCTCTCTGGCGACGAAGGCCTCGGCCGAGCGAGTTCTCGGGAGCTGAAGGGGGGCCGCTGTAGGGACGGAATACGGCAATCTAGGATAAGCTTGTTCACGAGAGTTTGTTATTTTTGTCAATAAAAACAATAGATTAGACCTAATCCAGCTCTTTGCTTCTCTCTCTCAGGCGGCGCGCTTGGCGTTCTTTTCCCGCATTAAAAAGAGCGTGCTCTGCGTCCGTTTCTAATTCCAGGCCTGGTACCTCCGTCGGTCGACCGGCTTTGTCGATCGCCACAAATACCAAATGCGCCGTATTTGTGTGGGTTTGTGCTCCAGAAATCGGGTGTTCCGCTTTCACTGTGACGCGAATTTCCATGGAATGCTCGCTCACCCAAGTCACGTGGCCAGTGCAAATAACGATATCACCGATGTGGATGGGGCGACGAAATGTCATGGAATCCACGGCTACGGTGACCGCCATGCCTTGGACGTGACGCATGGCAACAATGGCGGCGGTTTCATCGACAATTTTCATGATCACGCCCCCGTGGACATTTCCCAGGTGATTGGCGTGTTCTGGGCTCATCAAATTGGTGACGGTGATGGCACTTTCTGCTGGTTTTCGTTTCACGTCTTGGATCGTACCCGATTTTTTGCTCCTGAGGTTGTTCTCTGAAGCGAGGGAGAGCAAAACTGCGCCCAACAGCTCTCACCTATGTCCGATTTGCTCTATTTCGTCGTTTTGATCAGCACTTTGATCTTTGTGCATGAATTAGGACATTTTCTTTTTGCGAAGGCGTTTGGAGTCAAAGTGCTCGTCTTCAGCATTGGCTTTGGTCCTAAGCTATTGCGGATCCGCGGGGGTGAAACAGAATATTGTCTCTCGATTCTTCCAGTGGGCGGCTATGTTAAGTTTTTAGAGGAGTCGAGGAGCGATCCCGTCCTACCCGAAGATAAGGGGAGGACCTTCGAAAGCTTAGCCTCTTGGAAGCGAATCATCATCGTTTTGGCAGGCCCTGCCATGAACCTCGCCTTTCCGGTTCTTCTCTACTTTTCTGTCTTCTTGACGGATGGTCCCTTCCAGCCGCCCACCGTTGGTGTTGTGCTGCCAGAACATCCTGCAGCGGGTCTACTCGAGCCGGGCGATCGCATCATGGCGATCAACGGGAAGCCCGTGGGCACGTTTGTTGACGTGCGCAGAGTGGTTGAGCGTAGTGCGGGCGAGACCCTGCGTTTTCAAGTCTTCCGTAGAAGTCGTCATGAAGAGGTGGAGGTCGTCGTTCAAGAAAAGAAGCGACAACTCGATTTTGAACTCTCAGAGCGTTATGGAACGATTGGCATTCAGCCGAATGCTCCTTCTGCCGTAATCGGTATTCAATCGCCCAACTCACCAGCGTATCGCGCAGGGCTCCGGTCTTTTGATGTGGTGACTTTTGTCGAAGGACGGCCGATTGATCGGTTCATGGACCTCGAGCTAGCGTTAGAAAATAACCATGGCGTGACAACGCCGGTGACTTATCTACGGCCCCATTCCGTCCGCGGTTCAATGGGAGGGCTGGCCGATTTTGCTGTTTACGAGGCTGGAGTTGTTTCCTTAACCCCTGATCCTCAAGGGCGACGACTTTTTCAGAAAACCGGCATAGAAAGTGCCGACCTCTATGTGAGAACGGTTCCGCGGAACAGTGCCCTCGGTTTGGCTGGTATTGAACCGGGCGATCGATTGGTTGCTCTTGATGGTCAAGTGTTGCCCGCCTGGTCGACCTTTGTTGATCGTCTCAAGTCGGAGCCACAAAAAGAGCATCAGCTTCTCTATATTTCGTCGCGCACCGGTCGAAAAAAAGAGGTTTCATTTCGTCTCCGGGAGGAAGTTTTTGCCGGAGCTGATGGTCAGGTGTTTCGGCAGCCAATATTACCCTGTGGCAGTTGGGCAAATTTAGTTCGCGATGGGCAGTCCGGTTGCTCCGCGGATTCTGTGCAACAGTGGTTACCTCTTTCTCTCGAAGAGAGAGTCGCCCATCCCTACCCGATTCGCTATGCCTTTTCTCGAGCAATTGAGAGCACGACTCGGGTCACGCGCTTTATCATGACCACGCTAACTCGTTTGGCGCAAGGCAAGACCAGTTTGCAAGAGATGAGTGGCCCTATCGCGATTTACGAAATAGCAGGTCGAGAGGGCCGAAAAGGAGCAGACTACTTCGTTTGGGTGATGGCCGTGATCAGCATTAACCTCGGCTTTTTAAACCTTTTGCCGATTCCCGCTCTGGACGGCGGGCAGCTTGTCTTTATCGTTTTGGAGATGGTGATCCGGCGTCCATTGCCCACTCGCTTTCGTGAAGTCGCGCATATTTTCGGGATGCTCTTCTTGCTCTTATTGATGGGCATTGCCTTTAAGAACGATGTCAGCAAGCGTTGGCCAGGATTAGCGCAAGGCCTATTTCCAGAGGCCCAGAGTAGTTCGGATGAAGTTTCACCATGAATAAAAAGACACAAGGCGCGCGGGAGGCGGCGGCGCAGGTGTTGCGCCGCGTCTGGCACGATCAAGCCTTCGCAGCTGCGGCTCTTTCCGTGGTGCTCTCGGATGAAAGCCGAGTGATGGATGCTCGGGATCGAGGCCTGACCACGGAACTCGTCTACGGTGTGCTCAGAACCCAGGGATTTTTGCGCCGAGCATTGGAGAAGCACGCCCAGCACATACCAGACGCAGACGATATTTATCCCCATCTGCTATTGGCCGTGTATCAGCTCTATTTCCTCGATCGTATTCCGGCTCGAGCTGCGGTGAACGAGGCTGTGGATGCCGTTGGGCGAAGTCGTACGCCAGGGAAAAAGTCATTTGCCAATGCTGTGCTCCGGAAGGTGGCACGAGATGCCGAAGAGCCTGTTACTTTGAGCGAAGCTATCCTTGCGAGTAGCCCGAGCTGGCTTCGTAAGAGAATGATGAAGGCCATTGGTGACGAATCGATGCGTGATTTAATGGCTTCCGGACGAGCTTTTGAGCCGACTTTGCGCTTTGTTGAGGCGGAGGCATTGCCCCCTTGGCTAGAGACAAATTGTTCGTCGATCCCGGGCGTGCCATCTGCCTATCGCTATCACGCAGGGGGAGATCCCCGTCGACATCCCGAATATTCGTCGGGGCAATTCATTCTGCAAGAACTCGGTGCTCAACTCGTCGCTCACGCGCTCGGGGCAGGGCCTGGAGAAAGCGTTTTTGATGTTTGTGCAGGGCGGGGTCAAAAGACCTCTCTTCTTGCTCGTCAGGTTGGAGCGTCTGGCCAAGTCGTGGCGACGGATCTCTATGAGCAGAAAGTCAAAAGCTTGACCGACGAGTTGGCGCGTCTTGGGCTCAGTGCTCAAGCAAAGGTTCATGATTGGACGGACTCAGCTTTGGTCGAATGGGAGGGGCGTTTCGATCGTGTTTTGGTGGACGCTCCTTGCACCGGGGTGGGAACTTTGCGTCGTCGTCCTGAGATCCTCCGACGCTTGGAGTCGACAGACCCCGGGCGCATGGGAACTCTGCAACAAGAGATTTTACGTAACGCCGCCTCGTTGGTACGCCCTGGAGGCATTCTTGTCTTCGCTACCTGCAGTGTCCTCCAGGAGGAGGGGGAAGAGGTTGTTGAGCAATTTTTGGCGACCCAGGCAGGCAGATTTCACCTTGCCGATGCCGATGGCGAGCTGATTCCGCCTTTATCGAAGAAGCCGCCTGTTTTTCGCCTTCTGCCTCACGTCGATGGTTCCGATGGCTATTTTGTGGCTCGATTTCAGCGCTCGGTCGATGAATTGGCCTCCTGAGGGGGTTTTCTTGTTCCGAGAAAGACGAATTGGTTGGCAAAATTACCTGCCGATTCAGTTTTCATTTGATTGGGGCGGCGATCCTCCTTGAAAAGAGCCGCCTCAACTGGCACACCGCTGGCGATATGGCCGAGATACCAATGAAGCAGCGAATTCGCGGAGTTTTTACCGCTATGGTGACGCCTCTGAGTGCAGACGCTCGAACGATCGATCGCGATGCATTTGCTGCTCATGTCGAGCGACAACTTGATGCAAATATCGATGGCTTATTGCCCTGTGGTACGACTGGCGAAACTCCTACCCTTCTCGCTTCTGAAATGCAGGAGCTGATTCGAGTTGCTGCTGAAGTCAATCGAGGAAGAGTTCCGATTGTTGCAGGCACCGCAAATAACGATACCTGGGATACAATTGAATTATGCCGAGGCGCAGTGAAGGCAGGCGCTGATATGCTGATGATTGTGATGCCTTATTACAACAAGCCATCACAGGCAGGTATGCTGCGACATATTCAATTGATCAGCGAGGCCGTTGATGTGCCGATTATGCTTTACAATATTCCTGGACGTTCAGCCGTATCTCTTTCGGTGGATACGACCCTGCGGATTCTCGATGCCTGCCCAAACGTGATTTCCGTGAAGGATGCGACGGGCGGCCTGGGTTATTGTCAGGAATTGATTCGTCGAGCGGGGGATCGCGTCGCTGTGATGAGTGGCGATGATGGTCTTATCTTGCCGATGATGAGTGTTGGGGTTCGGGGCATTATTAGCGTCACGAGCAATATCATGCCGACAGAAGTGCGTCGGGTTGTCGAGGCGATGGAAAAGGGCGACTTGCCTTTTGCGCAGCGTGAGCATTTACGATTGCTTCCTGTGCATGATGCGATGTTTTGTGAGCCCAACCCGCAGCCTGTGAAAGCCGCAGCAGCATTGAAGGGGTGGATGCTTTCGAGTGTGCGCCCGCCAATGGTTGAGGCGAGCGACGAAGCCGTTGCTACTCTGAAGAAGGCGTTCGAGGAGTATCGCGTACTATGAAACTAGCAATTTTTGGCGCAACGGGCCGCATGGGACAAGCGGTGACGCGGATTGCTCATGAAGCGGAAGATATTCAAATTGTCGGTGCGATGAGCGGAGCTGATGATCCTCATCTTGGTAGGGATATTGGTGAGCTGGCGGGGGTGGGAACCATCGGCGTCGAGTTAAGTGCCGATATCGCTTCTGGTCTTTTGGGCGCCGAGGCGTTGATTGACTTTTCGTCCCCTCAGGCGACAGAAGAACTTTTTGCCCAAGCCCAGCGCGCAGGTGTGGCCGTGGTTTCGGGCACGACGGGCATGGACGACGCTGGTTGGGCAATGATTGATCAAGCCGCTCAGAAGGTGCCAGTTGTCTGGGCAGCGAATATGAGTCGAGGAGTGCAAGTTTTAGCTGAGGTCGTTCGCCATGCAGTCGAGCGGCTTGGCCTGGAGTTTGATGTAGAAATCGTTGATGTTCATCATCGCAAAAAGGTCGACTCTCCAAGTGGTACAGCGATTCGTCTTGCGGAGGCTGCTCAAGAGGTACGGCCCGATCTCAAGGAAGTGCGCGGTCGAGATGGTATTGTCGGCGCACGCTCCACTGATGAAATGGGTATTTTCGGCGTACGTGGCGGTGATGTGATCGGGGACCACACTGTTCATCTTCTAGGTAATGGAGAACGCCTTGAACTCACCCATCGAGCAACGGACCGCAGTCTTTTTGCCCGAGGGGCAGTGAGTGCCGCTCGATTTGCCGTGGGCAAGCCTCCTGGGCGTTACACGATTGCCGACGTCTTAGGTGGCTAACATCAATTGAGCAGGGCTCCGCGCCCAGACGTTTAGCTAGCGCAGGGGGCAACGGGTGTCTCGCCGAACCTGGGGCGAGAATGCCTAGGAGGCAGCTTTACCCCAGGATTCCCCGTCGGCACTAACGCAATCGGAAAGCTATTCAGCTCAGTCACAGCTGAGCTGCGTCGCCTGCAGCTCCTTGCTCTCGTTATCTCGAATGTAGAAAGTCTTGCTTCCTGCACTGACGCCATTGATTGAATCTGCCAAGGAGCTGGTTAAGGGAATCGACTCGTTGGGGTCAACAAATCGACCGTCAGCTGCTGCAATGCGTAATGCGCTTAAGCCGCTGTCTCCTTTGAAAGATACCCAGAAGCCACCAGCATTTTCATCTGTGAAGGTTCGATCGTTGCGGCTTGTGCCGGGTTGAAAGAAGTTTTGGCTCTCGGGGTAGAGGTAAACTGGGCCCTTCACTGCGCCCAGTTCTTGTATCGGGTACTCAGCGATAACTTCTGGCTCTTCCCCGCTTAGGTCAAGGGTGAGAACTTGCACAAAGCCACTGAGGCTTTCACACCCGCCGAGCCATGAGATGGCGAGGCTTCCTGTACTCTCTCCAGTGGGGAGAAAGGCCAGCTGAGTCACCGTCGCGTCGGTGGCATCGAGGACCTTCAATTCTTTGATGCCTGCGAGGGCAGGAGAGTCTTTCCCTGGCCCTCGAGTCAGACAGTCCGGATCAGGACAGCTGAGAATCTCTGGAGTAGGAGGCTCTGCCTGTTGAGGAACCCAACTCAGCTGTACTTCTCCGTTCTCATTGGCGAAGCTGGCGATAAAGCCTTGGGCTTGGAATTCACTTTCCTCCGACGAGATTGCAATCATGCCCGCTGGAGCATGAGCGTTCGTTTTGCCCAAGCTCTGCACCATACCGTTGCCGCTTGGGTTACTGAACCAAAATTTCTCAACATTGGTTCCCGAGGTTGCGAAGAGCATCAGAGATTGGACATCTGCTATTTCTTCGCTGCAGCCTAGGTCGGGTGCTGTTTTCCGGGCGGTGTAGGTGAGTAGGCCCTGGTTGCCGTTTGCTACGATTGTTGGTGTCGAACCGCCACATTCCAGGACGACAGCTGCGTCGTCACCATCATCTATCGCTGCTTGGCAAGCGCTACGGGATGAGCGGGTGCAGCTTGTATTTGTCGGATCAACACCTTGATAGGATGGGTTGCGAGTCGCGTCTCCGCGGTCAATCAGTTGGTTGGGTTGACGGGGGTCGATCACCCCAGCGTGGATCTCGCCTCCACCGCAGCCGCTAGTTAAAACTGTTGCAAAGAACCCCACATCTTGTCCTGCGCTGAAGGAAAAGTCTTGGAGGATATTGCAGTTGCTCGGCGCTGTTGCGTCCGGCAGCGAGTCGGGGCGGTAGCAACCCTCAGCGAGTGCTGAGGAGTTCGGTGTGGCAGGCTGAGCATTCGCGTAAAGGGCGAGGCTGCTTGTTTGAGATGTTTCCAGATCAATACTGCTGATTTGATTGTCGCGGACAAACGCAAGGCTGTTGAGGTCGACGCCGCTGGCGACATTCACCCGACTGGTGATATTCGCAGTGATCGGAATATCTGATCGAAGAACGCTGATAGGTGAAACGCCATCATTCGTTTCATCAATCAGACCATCGCAATCGTTATCGCGATTGTCGCAGATCTCCGAGCCGCTGATGTCGACGCAGGCTCCTTCAACGCAGGCAAAAGCCTCGCAACCTTCGTAATAGTTATCGACCCCTTCTCCAAAAGCGGTATTGCATTCGGCGCTATCCTGACATTCAGGTAGGTCGAAGTTGGTCAGCCCGATCAGGCTGCATCCTGGAAGAAAGAAGAGGGCAATGCTGGTAAATAGTGTGCGCTTCATGGGCAGCTGAGGTCTTGCGGCTCGCGAGGATAAGTGTTGTGTCGCTGACGGATGTAGGCTGTCTTCTTGCTGGGAGATAGCTAGCGAAAACCTGGAGCGAGAAGGAGTCTGGGGCGGAGTGTTGGTGCTTTTCATCATTAGAAAGTCCCTCCAACGCGCATAAAACCTCCCCCAGGTAGGGTGGTCACGTCAAAGTATTGAATGCCGGCGCTTTCGGGCGCCGCCGTTTCTGAGTCACCGGACCAGTCAGTCATGACTCCCAGGACAACTGCCCCGACGGTGAAGACGCCGGCCGTTACGAAACAGATATCTGCTGCGAGCGCCAAGTTATCAATCTTGTCCTTGTCTTCTTGGTTCACCTGGAGGGCAATGCTTGGGTCCGCGCTTTCGGCTCGCGATTTTGTGCTCTGACTTTTGCTCAGGGCAAGGATGCCGAAGACGCCGCCAACAGCTGCCGAGGTTGCAGCCGCTCCTGCTGCTCCCCAGAAATAGCCTTTGGGGAGTCCCTTGTATTCACTGGCGAGGGGGCTCAATTCAAAGCTGATCTTCTTCTTATCCCGTGCTGACAGCTGAACTTGCTGTTTTTCATTTTCAAACCCGGGCGCTTGAATTTCAATTTCGTGGGTACCACTCGGAATACTGATTTTCTGAAGCTCGGTTCCAACTTTGCGACCATCAATCCAGACAGTCCAGGCTCCCAGTGGTGCGTCTTTCTTGGTGGTGACGCTGAGCTCGATCATTCCAAGAAGCCCTTCGGGAAGCTCAATCTTAGCGCTCACCGTAGGCGCATCTTCTGCATTGGGAGAGAGCTCGAGGTATTTGCGGTACGAAGCTATGGCGGCGTCGTAGCGATAGAGTTTTTCCTCGCATAAACCGAGGTTGAAGAGCACCATGGGGCGAGCAGGGTGTCCGGCCATCTCTTCGTAAGCTCGCTGAAACTCTGCAAATGCCGCATCGTAGTTCCCATCGGCGTAGAGTTTTTGAGCTGTTGCTACGCGAAGCTTTGCCTCTGCGTAGGGGTCGACCTCTTCTTTCTTTTCTTCTTCTACCGCGTCGGCCTTTTCCGCCGCAGAGTCTTCGTTTTGCGGAGCTGACTCTGGGGCTGGGCTCTGGGGCTCTGTGGCAGGAGACGCCGCGGCATTCTCCTGGGCGAGGGCCGGCGCAAAAGGCGCACCAAGCGTCAGTAGCCCTAGGATTGTGGTCAATTGACAAAGGAATGAGAATCGAGATGTTGTCATGCTCTTAATTTCGGATCAGAAGATTTTCTTCGGAGCGTCAGATTTGAATGGGTCTTTGGGCTGCGGCGCTGCAGGTTGAGCTGGCGCTACGGGGGCGGGGGCGGGCGCAGGTGGGGGGGCAGCCTGCGGAGCAGGCTGAGGCGTGCTGGTCGGCGGCTTCTTTCCTGCCGGCGGTTTTTTCTTTTGCACCTTCTTGGTTGTTTTGAGCTGAGGCTTTTTGGCGGGGGCTGTGTCTTTCGCGGGTGGCGGCGGCACAGACTTCGCCTGCGGATCAATTGTTAATTCAATGACTTCATTGAACTTATTTGTCAGCGAAAAGCTCTGCGTCTTGTCGAGGTAACCTTCTCGGCTCGCATCAACGACGAGCTTTTTATCCGAGCGCTCGTACTCCCAGGCATAGGGATTCGAGACTAGCTTTCCGTCGATGCGCAGTTTGGCATCAGAAGGATAGGTGGCAATTTGCACATCGATCAATTCTGGACTGGCAGCTTCAGTGATTTCATTTGTTTGCGATGAGCGTAAGGCAAAGAAAGCTCCTGCAGCAGCCACAGCAATTCCTCCGACGATCAGAGCGATGCCGCTACCAGACTTTTTCGCTGCGCTAAGAGGAGCAGCTTCCCCAACGTCTTGCTGGTTTTGCCCGCCATTATTGGTGATCGTATGAGGAGAGGTCGTTGAATCTGATAAAGCTTTTTCTCTTGGCTCTGAGAGCGGCGTGCTGATTTCGGAGGATCCCGGCGCGTAGGTGCCCATCGCACCATCAGGAGTGACGGCTAAGCCGGTTGCCGCAAAGTTTTGAGGCGTGCCGGCGATCTGGCTGGCAGGTGCAGGCTGTTGACTAAAAGCTTCAGAGGGCAGTTGCGTGGCACCAAAATCCTCTTGCCCCCCCATAGTTCTTGAGGGGCGGTAGGCAGAGCTTTCGCTCAGGAATGCGCCGAGGGCTGCACCGACCTCCGCAAAGGTTTGGGGTCTGGATTGTGGCTCCTTGGAGAGCATCCTGTCCAACAAGTCGGCGAGCTGTTGGGGAGCATGGGGGAGCTTGCTCTCCAAGCGCGGAGCGGGCTCCGACGCAATTTTCATGATCAGCTCGGGGAGATTTTCGGCATCAAAGGGCACGTTGCCCGTGAGTGCCTGAAAAAGAATCACACCGGTGGCATAGATATCAGCAAGATGGGTCACATCTTTGGCTCCCCGTACTTGTTCGGGAGCCATGTAGTAGGGGGTCCCCATCAGCTCGCCTGTTTTGGTGCTGCCACCAATTCCAGAGCGAAATTTAGAGATGCCGAAGTCGAGTACTTTGACGAAGTCGGGGTCGCCTTTTCTTTCGATAAGGAAAATATTTTCGGGCTTCAGGTCGCGGTGGACAATTCCTTTCTCACAAGCGGCCTGCAGAGCATCACAAACTTGAACACCGATATGTGCAACGCGATGTATCGGTTGGAACCCTTGGTTATCGAGGTCGTCTTGCCAATCTCGACCTTTCAGAAACTCGAGCACCATGAAGAAGGTGCCGTCGTCGAAGCGTCCCATATCCGTCACGTCGACGATATTGGGGTGACCAATGGCTGTGGCCGCGACAGCTTCATTGTGGAATCGTCGCACCACGTCGGCATTCGATGCCAGACCAGCGTGAAGGCATTTGATTGCGACCTTCTTTTGAATCAAGACATGTTCGGCCAGATAGACTGCCCCCATCCCACCCTGGCCGAGCCTACTTTCTATCCTGTAGCGGTCTTGAATGACTTGCCCGACTAAGGGATCGGGTCCGGCGTCAAGACTGGGCTCATGAGATTCATCTGTCATGGAAAAGACTCTCGAATACTTTTTGGAGTAAGGCGGAAGCTCGGAGGGGTTTTAGCGAAGAAAGTGCCGTCTAGGGAGGGGTAAGGCGAGATATGATCGAATCAATCTCACGCGGAGCCTTTGCCCATTTTGCGAGAGCAGCTAAGGAAGCGCCTGCAGTCAGCTGCTCTGTCTTCTGGCGTCCCGAGTTTATGTTGAGTCTTCCCCTAAAATACAGGCGAATTTTGAGCCTCGCCTTACCCATCATCGGCGGAATGCTCTCGCAAAACGTGCTGAATCTCGTGGATACGCTGATGGTGGGTCAATTAGGTTATGAGGCCCTTGCAGCGGTGGGAGCTGCAGGCTTTGTGCAATTTACCTGCACAGCCTTCATTACCGGCTTGGCCACGGGCGTGCAGGCCATCGCGGCTCGTCGGCTGGGCGAGGGCCGCAGTTCTGAGTCAGCCGTGCCCCTCAATGGCGGTCTCGTACTTTCTTTTCTTCTGGGCTTACCGTTAACCGTTGGCCTTTTCTGCTTTTTTCCTCAAATCTTTGGTCTCGTCTCTCAAGATCCAGCTGTACAACAGATAGCGGCCCCCTACCTACAGATGCGTTCGCTTTCTGTAATCTTCGTGGCGGTGAACTTCTCTTTCAGAGGCTTTTTTAACGGTATCGAGCGTTCCTCGGTGTACTTTCGTACGCTGGTCATCATGCACACCATCAACGTTGTGCTGAATTGGTTGCTCATCTTCGGACATGCCGGCTTTCCTGCCATGGGGGCGACAGGCGCAGCTTTGGCCAGTTCAATTGCGTTCGCCATGGGTAGTGCTCTGTATTTTCTCCAAGCTTGGAATTCGGCCCGGAGTTTTGGCTTCATGAGTCGTTTTCCGGGACGACATGAACTGGCGAATATCCTTCGTCTTTCTGTTCCTACTGGATTGCAGCAAACGTTTTTTGCTCTCGGCATGACCGTATTTTTCACCTTACTCGGCACGGTGGGAACGCGAGAAGTCGCTGCCTCAAGCGTGTTGGTGAACCTGCTTTTGGTGGTCATCCTGCCGAGTATTGGTTTTGGGCTCGCCGCCGCAACCTTGGTGAGCCGCTCCCTGGGGGCCGGGGAAAAGCAAGAAGCACGGCAATGGGGCAATGATGTGATGCGCGTCGCCTTAATCGTGATGTGTGCTCTGGGTGCGCTTGGCGCCGCATTCCCTAGTTTCTTGCTGGGGCCATTTCTTCACGACCCAGAGACGCTGCAGTTAGCGAAGACTCCGCTCCGCATGATTGCACTCTCTCTACCATTTGACGCTCTCGGCTTGGTGATCATGCAGGCGCTGCTTGGTGCTGGCGACAATAAGCGCGTGATGTTGATTTCAACGGGTTTGCAGTGGTTGCTCCAGCTCCCAGCTGTTTGGTTAGTGATTCACTTTTTTGACGCCGGGCTGTCCTTGATCTGGGGGGTTCATTTTTCTTACCGAGCAGTACAGACATTTATTCTGTGGATGGTCTGGAGTGGAGAGTCCTGGCAGACGCGCCGGGTTTAGCTTCCTACTTGGCGCCTGTTCCAAGAAAAAAGGCACCCTGCTGGGTGCCTTTTCGTGAAGCCTCAGCTTCTTCAATTGCCTTGCCTTGAGCGAATTATCGCGCTGGTTCGTCTTCCAGAGAGGCGTCGGCGTCGGTGTTGCCTTCTTGAGTCTCGGTCTCAGAAGGGGCTTCCGCGTTGACTTCCTCTTCCTCGTCATCGCCATCAAGCACGCTTTCTACGTCGGGATCGTAGGCGGGACGTGCGGGTGAAGTCTCTTCTTTATTACCTTGCTGCTTTTCGTGCCACCCGACGGGGGCTTTGGCCTGCAAAGACCAGATCAATCCGACCACGCCAATAATAAATCCAGGGATCGAGAGGTACTGCCCCATGGTCAGTACACTTGTTGTCTCTAGGGTTTGATATTCCTTCCAGAACTCGACGGTAAATCGTCCTGCAAAGTAGGTGAGGAAGAAGACTGAAATCAGTGCACCACGAGGTCGCTTTTCTTTGCCGAGCAGGCGGTCGGTGAGCCAAAGCGAAAAGAGCACGCCTAGACCAAGGGCGACTTCAAAAAGCTGGGTCGGGTAGCGCAAGGGCGCTTCGAGAAGTCCCTGATCGTAGGCGCTCCGGGGAAAGCGAACGCCCCAAGATTGGTCCTCGACAATTCGACCCACAATTTCAGAGTTAAAGAAATTGCCGACACGAACCAGAGTGGCGCCCAGTGCTGCAGAGAAAGAGAAGCGATCTGCTCCCTCCAGGAAAGGAACGCCGCGGGTCTTGGTGAAGAGCCACATGGCGACAATCAGCCCAACAACAGCCCCATGACTCGCTAAGCCGCCCGTCCAGATTTGCAGAACCCACAAAGGATCATCGATAGCCTTGTCGAGATCGTAGAAAAGGACGTGCCCCAGGCGCGAGCCAATTAAAACGCCAAGAACGCCGTAGACGATGAAGTCGCCGGCTGTTTCCACCGGACCGCCGCCGCGCTGAATCTGCCAGTTGAGAAGGGCGTAGCCTCCTAAAAATACGCCAACGAAGAGCAGGCTGTAATAGCGAATGCCAATTTCGTCCGGAAGGATGTAGTTGGCTCCGATCGAAATGCAGAGGAGAAAGAGTCCAAAAATGGACATATCGCTCTGTTTTTTAATCAGTCCGAAGACCAACATGAGCGTAGCAATCGCTCCAACGACAGTGAGAAGGTAGTCTTTGGGGAAGGCAACCGCGATGGGGGAAATATCCCAGGTAAAATTTGGCACGGGCGGCTCTTAACATAAGCAGCGAAAGTCGCCCAATGCTTCAGATGATCTTTCAGTCGTATTAGAATGACATTTCTGTCGTTTCTGCAGCTTTTTCAGGCACTAGAGCGCTGGACAGGGCCCAGAGTCGGGCGTCTTGGTGCCTTGTTCCGCCTATATTTTGATAGCGAGCGCCTTGAGCTGGGATTCAGCGGCTTGGGCCCAGCCGCGGTTTGCTAAGGGGGATGCAGGGCTAGGGTGCAGGATAGTTCCGACCTGAGGGATCTTCTTTAAACTCAATTCCTCCAGAAGTTCGGGCTGATTGAGGGCTTCCTTGGCTCGTTTCTCGGCAAATTTTCCGATGCCGATCACCCAATCTGGTTTGAGTTTTTTTATGGTGGAAATTAGAGCCACCGTACAGGGAGCGTAGAGAGCCTGCTGCTTTTCTTTGGGGAGCTTGTCGGGAGTCAGATTGCGACCGGCGGGGTCCATGAAGACAAGGGGACAATAATTGACGACAAAGAAACGATCAAAAAAGTGCTGGGGTTGGATGAAGCGCTTGGCAGCCCAGCCCCAGAGACGACTTCCGCTGACTTCTGAGCGAGCACAGTCGAATCCTAGTATCGGGCGTCGCGGATGCTCCGAGGATGGTTTCGTGACCTTCCCTGAAATCCCGAGCCAATCACGCACCATTGCGGTATCGCCAAAGGGAACGCCATTTTGTGCCATGCCGAAGGGGCCGGGATTCATACCGAGAAGAAGGACCTCCTTCGTACCCTTGCCCCAGGTTTTGAGATATTTTTCATGGGGGATTCGCGCATAATTGAGTGGATTGTTCGTGTATGCAGCGTGGGAGCCGACGGAGAGTCGGTCCATTTCATTAGACAGCTGGCGACTAGTAGCAATCAAGGACACCGGGAGACTCTACGACAAAATCAACGAAGCGTCTCATGAGCAAAAATAATTGTGCATCGAAGGTGGCGGCTTTGC
>JAKVCH010000070.1 GCA_022447485.1 Polyangiaceae bacterium
GTGATGTCACCCGAGCCCAAGAGTCCTTGGTTGCAGACTATGTCAGAAGAGGAGGTGCCTTCCTTTATGCAGGCGGTGCTTCTGGGTATGGGCCCGGCGGCTGGCAGGGGAGCGCTTTGGAGGAGCTCTTGCCGCTTCGCATGGCAGCGGAGCAAGATAGAGAAACGCCAGGAGTCGCTATTTCGCTTGCTATTGCCCGGAGCGGGTCGATGAGTGGCTTGCCTTTGGCCATGGCGAAAGAAGCTTGCACCGCTACTCTCGGCGTTCTGGAACCTGGGGACCTTTTGGAGGTGATCGCTTTTGATTCTCGCCCCACGCGCTTTGTGAAGATGCAGCCGGCTCGCTATCGTCGACGTATTCAGTCAGCTATCTTGTCTATTCGCTCTGGTGGAGGAACGAATCTTTTTCGGGCGCTCGACTTAGCGTACCAAGACTTAGCTGCGATCGAAGCACGTCGAAAGCATATTATATTGCTGACTGATGGCAACGCGGGCAGTGATGGTCTCTACGATATCGCCGAGGCGGCGTTTTCAGAAGGAATCACGGTCACGGCAGTGGGTTTAGGAGAAGGGGTGAACCGCCGGCTTTTGGAAATGATCGCCGAAGCGGGCGGCGGTCGCTACCACGCCGCTCGTGACCCGAGCTCATTGCCCCGCATTTTCACCCGGGAAACACAGATGATTGCCCGAAAGCAAGAGTCCCAGGACTGGCAGTCCGTACAGCTGGTGCGGCGACCTGGTTTTCTAAAGGGGGTTCCTTTACAGAGAGCGCCGTACTTACGTGGCTTTACCAAGACTCAGCTGAAGGGTCGGCGTTCTGAGCTGATTCTCTCAACGGAAGAAGGAGATCCTCTTTTTGCTCGCTGGCGTTACGGGCAAGGCTGGGCTTTGGCGTGGACGAGTGATTGGAAGAATGGTTGGGCAAAGGACTGGCTTCAGTGGCCAGCGGTAGGCCAATTTTGGGGACAGGTGATCCGGGGTAATTTTGAGAAGGAGAAGGAAGAAACTCGACCCATATCGGTGGAGAGGTTTGGGTCGACGGTGGTGATTGCGTTCGAAGCGCTGGATCGTCGTGGTTTCTTTCAAAATGATTTTGCGTCAGACTTGAAGCTGCGTTCTCGCTCTTCTCAAAACGTCGAAGGTAAAGTTCTCCCTTTCGAGTTGATAGAACCCGGTCGCTATGAAGTACGTACGGAATTACCTGGTCTAGGTGCTTATTCCGTTGAGGTTTCTCATCAGCGATCTGGTCAGTTTGCTGGCCGCAGTGCTGGAACGGTCTCTTGGCCTTATCCTGACGAGTACCTTCAGCTGAAGGCTGATTTCGAGAGCCTGAAGGAGTGGGCGGAGCTCGGCGAAGGCTGGATTATCGAGAAAGACAGTGCTTGGAAGGCGCCGACTCGGCCCTTGGTTCGTTTTCAGCCTCGTCAGGCTCTCTTTTTCGCCATTTCATTGGTGCTGTTATTGGTTGATGTGCTTTTGAGGCGAATTCGCTGGAGCTCTCGAAGCGATACAGAATTGGTGTTCTGATTATGTAGTGAACTGTACTCTATCCTCGATTTGTCCTCGATCGCCCTGAAGTCAGAAATGGTCAAAGTTCTTCGGCACGAGCCGTTCAGCAGCAGTGGACGGCACGCTCGGCCCAGATTGGCTTGGGTTGGCGATCGAACCTCTTTCCAAGAACGGGTTCAGGCAGCCGAGAAGAGGTGGATGATGAAAGTAGAAATAAGTTCCGCGGATCCCGCTTTGACGAACCAGCGACGGGCGCGAATGGTCTCGGAGTATCAGCTTGGTCGGGTGCTGCAACGAGCCTCTCGCCAAGCGGAGCGGGGTGGTTATTTGGGATGTGTTGTTCTGGCTCGGGTCGTCCCACCCCCATCTCTCCAAAACGAAGTGGAGGGGCAGCAGAGGCAAATGGAAGAAGCGGCATCTGCTCTCGCTTCTTTGGGTCGTGAAAGTAATTTCTTCTCGCGACTCTCTTGTCGACCCGATGAATTTGGCTTTTTGGTCAAACACTTAGGAGTACGCACTGATGGCCGCCTATTCTGTGAACGCGTCGAGGCCTTCGAATTATCTCAGGGGTATCGCTTAAGGACAGGGATCGCGCTTTATCCCCTGCAGGGCTTGCGCTGCCATATGTTGTGGATGATCGCTCGCCAAGACCTTGAAATGAACCAGGGTGAGGTTGAACTGTCTTCACATCATATCCCGAATGATACTCTGCCCGTAAAAAGACGAGCCTAGGCGTGATTTCCTCACGGCTTGCATAACAGTGCAAAGATTCACCTCGAGAGCGCGGCAACTTTTCCTCAGATCAGGAGCATTTACGCTTCGACACCTCTTCTGATCTGACTATGGTGCGCCCCCATGACCAAAGAGCTGAATGCAGGCGCTTTTTTGCAGGATCTTGAGCGGCGGGGGCTTCTCCATCAAGCGACAGACCGCCAGGCTCTGGAGACACATTTAAAGGAATCCAGATCGGTCTATGCCGGCTTTGATGCGACAAAAGATTCTCTAACCATTGGTAACTTGGTCTCGATCATGATGTTGCGGCGTTTTCAGAAAGCCGGACACGAGCCAGTTGTCCTCATGGGTGGAGGAACGGGATTGATTGGAGACCCAAGCGGGAAGGATGCTGAGCGTCAATTGCTGACACGGGAAGGGGTCCAAAAGAATGTGGAAGGGCAGGCTCGCATTTTTGCTCAGATTCTTGGGAAAGGAGAAAAGGACGATTTGTCGGCAGAAACGCCCTTCGTCCAACGCCCAAGTCGCACGGTGAATAATCAGGATTGGATTGAGGGTATTTCCTATATCGATGCGCTCAGAGATATAGGCAAACACTTCTCCGTGAATATGATGATGCAGAAAGACTCAGTGAAGAGTCGGCTCGAAAGCAGAGAGCGTGGCATCAGTTATACGGAATTTAGCTACATGATTTTGCAGGCCTATGACTTTTCCCACCTGGCAGATAACTCTGCTGTAACGGTGCAGATAGGAGGCTCCGATCAATGGGGCAATATTGTTGCAGGTGTTGATCTGACTCGCCGTAGATTCAATCAAACGGTGTTCGGTCTCACGACGCCGCTGCTGACGAAAAGTGATGGTGGCAAGTTTGGCAAAACAGAAGATGGCGCAATCTGGCTGACGGCTGATCGTACGTCGGCTTACGCGTTTTATCAGTTTTGGCTCAACGCCTCTGACGAAGATGTTGCGACTTTCTTAAAGTTTTTTTCCGAAGAATCGATGGATGAGATCGAGAGCCTCATTGAGCGTCATCAAGAGAATCCTGGTGCTCGTGAGGCCCAAAAGCATTTGGCCAAAGAGATGACGGAGCTCTTACATGGCAGGCCCAAGATGGAGGAAGCACAGCGAGCGAGCGTGGCGTTATTCACCGGTGATGTCGGCGATTTATCTGCCGAGTTGATCGATGACGTATTTGGCGCGGCTCCGAAGACTGAGCTTTCACGAGCTGCCATCGAGGGCAGTGGGATTCCTCTCGTTGAACTGCTGATTGAAGCGGGTGCTGCGAAAAGTAAGAGAGAAGCTCGTCAATTCATCAGCTCTGGAGCGGTGAGTCTCAATGGCGAAAAGGTTAAGGAGGAAGTTGATATTCAGGCTGATAAGTTGCTCCACGACGAATATCTTTTACTTCGTCGGGGTAAGAAGAACTGGTACGTGCTGAAGGTCGAGGCCTCCCAGAGCTAAGGGTTGAGTTAGTGTAACTTTCTTGACCTGCCTCTCTGATGAGGCAGAGATTTATGCCGTCGAGGTTGAGAAGAAAAGCTCGCTGTGCTCACCTACTATCGTGTCTTACCTTCAGCTGCGTCATCGTCTTTATGAAGGGCGTCCCCTCGTTCTTGACGCGGATGTCGGGGCATCTTTACGTGCCCTCGGTGAGGAATTAGACGCTCCAGGGGCTCTGGGCGCGGTTTTACATCGCAGCCCTGAAGTTGTGGAACAGCATCATCAAAGAGAGCTTTTTTCGAAGGTGGATATTCTCTCAGCGCTGACAGCGGACACCACGCCTCGAGCCTTAGCTGAAGCGGCTATGGAGCATCGTGCCGCCAGGTTGACGGGGGATGCGATTGATCTGGCCCTTGATGCCACGGCTCAGGCGACTCGCCCAGCAGCCGTGGCTGGCGTTTTGGGCTCTGAAATGGTGACTGCTACGGCGCGTATTCGTTTTGAAGATGAAACTATCGAGCATGCTGCTCGAATCGCCGTTCAAGGTGCAGAGCTTTTTATCGTTCGGGGGATGGGCTCTCGGCTCGACCTTGTCTTTTCGGTGGCGGCAGCCTCCGCCCATGAACTCCCGGTTTGGGCTGTGATCGATATGCCGACCATTTCTGAGGGTGACCTCTTGGGTTTATTACAGCGACTAGAAGATGCCGGCGCTGAAGCTGTCCTATTTGAGGTTGAGTCTGTGGACCATGGTTTGGAATATTTACAGGCGTTTCAGGACTATGAAGGTGAGCTGGTAGCGGGAGCTCTCTTGAGTGCGGCTCCAGATGCGCTAAGAGGCTTTCCCTCTGAATTCTATACCTCCTGGGTGGAAAGAGCGGTTGAACTGACAGACCGAGGGGCGCGCATTATCGGTGGTGGCTCCGGCACTACTGAAGAACATACCCGCGCTTTAGCCCGTCGCCTTGGAGTGATTCACCCATCTTTTTATCCCCAGTCCCTTCAAGAACTCAGGGTCGATTCCGATCTAGATAAAAAGAGTTAAGGATATTTTCTGCGATGAGCAAATTGCCACATTCCTTGAACGACGCTGTCGAAGAGTTAGTCGACGTGTTTGTCGGTTATGAGTCTGCGCCCCAGGATTTTAAGATTGGTGCTGAGAGTGAGAAGTTTGGACTAGTCGGCGAAGAGCTGACTCCTCTTCGTTACGGTGAACCGCCCACGGTTTCACGAGTTCTTCAAGCTTTGCATCGCGATCATGGGTGGGAATGTGTTCGCGACCTAAAAGATGGTCCTGTGCTTGCGTTGAAACGAGAGGGGGCCAGCATCACCCTGGAGCCTAGTGTTCAACTAGAACTTTCGGGGGCACCTCATGAAACTTTACATGGCGTTTGGGAGGAGCAAAGGCAACACTTAGAAGAGCTTCGGCCCATCTCTGAGGAGATGTCTCTTCAATGGATCACCCTTGGGTTTCATCCCTTTGCCACTCTTTCAGAATTAGATTGGGTTCCTAAGTTGAGGTACCCGATTATGAGAGATTATCTGCCTGCTCAGGGCAGCGGCGGCCTTGATATGATGCAGCGCACCGCGACGGTTCAAGTGAATTTGGATTGGTCTACTGAGGTGGATTGTGCTCGGAAATTGCGAGTCGCTCAGCGTTCCGCAGCATTGATTCAAGCTGCTTTCGCGAATTCTCCCTTTGAGCAGGGTCAAGAATGGTCGGGGCTATCCCGACGAGGAGAAGTCTGGCGTCATATGGATCCTCGCCGTTCTGGAATGATCCGACCATTGTGGGAGCAGGGAGGGGGCTATGCCGATTATATTCGCTGGGCTGCTCAGGCCGGGATGTTTCTCTTTCGTCGGGATGGGCGTGCGGTCAAGAATACGGGCCAAAGCTTTGTCGACTTTTTGGAAAATGGCTATCAAGGATTTCAGGCTACCCGGGAGGATTTTGAACTTCATCTCTCCACCCTATTTCCTGAGATTCGTCTAAAAAATACGATTGAGGTTCGGCCCAATGATGGTTTGAACCCAAGCCTGGCAATGAGTGTTGTCGCGCTGTGGACGGGGCTCTTGTACGATGAAGAGGCGACGAAAAAAGCAGATGACTTACTAGAGCCTTTGCAATTTGATGAAGTCCAGGAAGCTCGGGCTGAAATGGTACGAAGTGGTCCATTAGCGCAGCTCGGCGGTCGGGATGGATGGGATTGGCTTGAGGATTTGGCGACGATTGCCCGAGGCGGACTGAAGGCTCGGGGATGTCGCTCTACCTCTGCCTCTCGCTCTGCTGCTGTCGATGAGAGCATCTATCTGGGACCTGCCGAGGAGATCATCGACCGGCGCCAGACTCCCGCAGAACTGCTGAAGCAGCGGATTGCTGCTGCTCCCGCCGAGCTATCCTGGCGACAGAAAGTAGCGCGCTGCGCTTCGATTGATTGGGAGCAAGAGACGGCTCAGTTCAATTAGACGGCTCAGTTCAACTAGAATGTAAAAAGTGCAAGTAAGAACGGGGATCGTCATAAATTTCGGGAAGAAACCCCGAGGATATGGATTTTCCACGTTTTGCACGGTTGACAGAAACAGAGCAGTGCATAGGTTTCGGCTCTATCCAGTTACCGGTTAGACGGTAAAAAAATAAAGATAATGAAATCAATAGGTTACGAATTGAGCTCGCAGCGAGCCCTCGTCCTCGATTTCCAGAAAAACGAAAGTTACAGGAGAAACCTCAATGGCTAGTAAGATTCGTCCACTTCAGGACCGCGTAATCGTCAAGCGTGTTGCCGAAGAAGAAAAGACCAAAGGCGGCATTATTATTCCTGATACTGCCAAAGAGAAACCGATTGAAGCAGAAGTCATTGCTGTCGGCCCTGGCAAGCGTGAGGATGGCAAGCTCGTCGCTCTTTCAGTGAAAGAGGGAGATCGGATTCTTTTCGGTAAGTATGCTGGAACCGAGGTAAAGCTCGATGGAGCAGAACACTTGATCCTTCGTGAAGATGATATTCTCGGCATCATCGAGAACTAATTCTGCAATTTTTAGGAGTGAATTAAATGGCTGCAAAAGAAATTGCGTTTGAAGAATCAGCACGCAACAAGATTCTCGCTGGTGTGAACGCCCTAGCGAATGCTGTAAAGGTAACGTTGGGACCTAAGGGTCGTAATGTTGTTATCGAGAAGAGCTTCGGTTCTCCGACGGTCACCAAAGACGGTGTAACTGTTGCCAAAGAAGTTGAGCTTGAAGATAAGTTTGAGAACATGGGCGCTCAAATGGTCCGAGAAGTCGCGAGTAAGACTTCTGATGTTGCCGGAGACGGTACCACTACGGCGACCGTACTAGCTCAGGCTATTTTCCGAGAAGGCAGCAAGTTGGTTGCTGCGGGGCATAACCCCATGGAGATTAAGCGTGGCATTGAAAAGTCAGTGAGCGTTCTCGTGGGAGAGCTCGGTAAGCTCAGCAAACCGACTCAAGATCCAAATGAGATTGCTCAGGTTGGCACCGTTTCTGCGAACGGCGACGAGACGATTGGTAAGCTCTTGAGCGAAGCCATGGAGAAAGTCGGCAAAGAAGGTGTGATCACTGTCGAAGAAGCCAAGAGTGCTGAGACAAGCCTGGACGTTGTGGAAGGCATGCAGTTCGATCGCGGCTACCTCTCGCCCTACTTCGTCACAGACACGGAGCGTATGGTAGCATCGCTCGACGACCCTTATATTCTGATCAGTGAGAAAAAGATCAGCAATATGAAAGATCTTTTGCCTGTTCTTGAGGCAATTGCGCGTCAACAGAAGCCGCTGTTGATCATCTCGGAAGACATCGAAGGCGAGGCCCTAGCGACTCTTGTCGTCAATCGTTTGCGCGGCACTTTGACTTGCGCAGCGGTCAAGGCTCCTGGTTTTGGCGATCGTCGAAAAGAGATGATGAAAGATATTGCCGTCTTGACTGGTGGTCAGGTGATCAGCGAAGAGCTTGGTTTGAAGCTTGAGAACGTCACCATTTCTGACCTAGGTCAAGCAAAGACGGTTAAGATTGACAAAGACAATACCACCATTGTCGACGGCGCTGGTGAAAAGTCAGAGATCGAAGCTCGTCAGGCTGAGATTCGTGGTCAGATCGAGAATACGTCCAGCGACTACGATCGGGAGAAGCTACAAGAACGTCTCGCCAAGTTGGTGGGCGGCGTAGCCGTCATCAAGGTTGGCGCTGCCACTGAGACCGAGATGAAGGAAAAGAAGGCTCGCGTCGAAGATGCTCTTTATGCCACTCGGGCAGCTGTTGAGGAAGGGATTGTACCTGGTGGTGGAGTTGCTCTGCTGCGAGCACAGTCTGCTCTCGATAGCGTTGAGGTGACAGATGAGGAAGCCGTTGGCGTTCGCATTTTGCGCCGTGCCATAGAAGAGCCATTGCGACAAATCGTTGGCAATGCGGGTCTTGAAGGATCGATTGTTGTGCAGAAGGTTCGCGAAGGCGAAGGAAACTTTGGCTACAATGCTCGAAAGAATGCCTACGGCGATCTAGTTGAGATGGGCGTAATCGATCCTGCAAAGGTGGTTCGCACGGCTCTGCAGAATGCTTCAAGTGTTTCAGGTCTCATGCTCACGACCGAGGCTTTGGTTGCTGATAAGCCCAAGGAAGAGGCGCCAGCGGGCGGAGGCCACGCTCACGGACCCGAAGGCTTCTAAAAGTTGAGTCAAATCTCAGGCTTGTTCTTGAAGGCACAGGAGCTGAGAATACAAAAAGGCGTTCACATCAGCTGTGAGCGCCTTTTTCTTATTTTGTGAATCACCGAAACAAGTCTATTTCAGAAATGAAATAGACTTCAGATATCTCCCATTTCCAGACCTCGAAGCTTAGGTGACCGGACAATTGGTCGTATTTGTCCGGACAGTGAAAGAGAAGGCGTGAGTTGTTCTTTTTTGAGAGATCGCGGCGAATCGACGCTTTCATGGGACATGGGTTGGAATTAAATTGAATCGGCTCGCGGCAAAGCGGGCCTTTCTGAGTTTTTCACGCTTGGCCGTGTAGCGTTCTTGTTTCAACTAGCGAACATTTTACATTTCGAATTTGCAAGATGGATTCAATAGAATTGCAAAATCGAAATAGTAGGTACTCTAAGTAACTGATTTTGAATAGATTCAAGTTGGCACGCTACATGCAATATGCCCCATCAGGTGTGACGCGATTGCCCAACAGATTGGCAGTTGCCCGCACCGGAGTCTCTCAGCGGCTCGGGATACCCCCTCCCCCCCTCTCCCCCCTTCTTTTCTCGGGCCGCTGTTTTTTTCCCGGCTGGGTTCGTAAGAGCCCAGCCGGAATTCTTTTGTCGACCCACGATGAAAGTAGTGCATTCGCATGAACCAGAGAATGTGCATGTAGCGCGCTTCTGGAAAAATAGAGGCGGCGTATGTCGCTTTCTCCTTCATATCGGCTATGGCGTCGGTTCATGCCGAAGAAGCCCCAACTAATCATCACTCATCCTGGCGGCGCGCATAAAGACGATTTTCTGGCTTGCTGCGTGTTAGCGGCTGTTTCAGGTGCTGAAATTCGTCGGCGTGTGCCGACTTCCGAGGAGGTGCAGAATCCGTTAATTGCGACGGTGGATATCGGGGGGTCAAGTGAAGCGTCATTACTCAACTTCGATCATCACCACTTTTCTCGTGATCACGCCCCCACCTGCGCCCTGAGTCTAGTGCTGAAGGCTTATGGTCTTTATGACTTGGCTCGAAAGCATTGCGATTGGCTCGAGACAGCAGAATGGTTCGATTCTCGCGGGCCTCATAAGACGGCGGCCTGGTTGGGGGTAGAACGCGATGTTGTTGCCCGGCTCAACTCCCCGATCGACATCACCCTACTCAGGCGTTTTGCAAAGTTACAGGAGCTCACACCAGGTGAAACTCTCTACGAAGTGATGCGCTGGATTGGTGATGACCTGCTCACGTTTCTCAAAAGCGTCAGTGAGAGCCTGACTCAATTAGAAAAGGTCGTAGAGCGTTTTCAAGTGGAGCGAGATGGGCGATCTTGGGGCGCTGTTCTCTTGCCGCGGACGGGTACCGCTGGAGACGAGCCTTCTTCCTCTTTAGGTCGTTGGATCCGCGAGAAAGGGCTGGAGCATGAAATAGCCTTTTTGGCTTATCCCGATCGGAGGGGTACGGGATATGGCTTGGCGCGTTACCAAGACCATGTTGACGTTGATTTTTCTCAAGTGTCTGAGGAGAAAGACGTACATTTTGCTCACGTCAGCGGCTTCGTGTGTAAGACAAGCGCTACTGAAATTCCGCGGCTCAAGGAATTAATGGCGCAGGCGTTGGTTCCCGGTTCTCGCCCTGGTGAATAACCCGCCTAGGTCAAGAGGGCTCGGGCGATCCCGGTAGACCAACAAGCTGGAAGGGAGCCTCGAAGGTTGAACCTTCAATTGTGACTTGAACTAAGTCTTCATGACGCAAAATCGTCCACTCTCCTGTGCGTGAGGTGACTTCGCCGAGGGCCTTCACAAATGCCGGCTCGAGGTACAAGACTTGGACTTGCTCGCGGCGAAATATCCTTTGTTTTTGTATTTGTCGGGCTAAGGCGTCACGCCCTCGATGACAGACAATGGTGACTTTATTCGATTTTTTGGCGGCGAGATGAATGCGTTGGGGTGCAGGGGTACCGACGTCAATCCAATGAAGTATCTGTCCGCTATAATCCCTCACCCACAGACCAGGCTCTTCGGTGTCTGAGAGCCCTCGACCGAATTCAAGGCGTGGATCATAGAAAAGCGCATAGGCGAGGATACGCGTCGCCAAGCGGTCCTTTGACTCTGAGGGGTGCTGCGCGATCCGCTTTTCCAGAGTCTCATAAATCCCCCGATCAATATCAGAGACTTCGAGAGTGGTGCGGTAAATCGTCGCGCTAAGAGCCATGATGAAGACTAGGCAAGGCCCGGGGAACTCGGCAAGCTCCGGGATGAGAAATAGAAATAGCCGCGTGCTGAAAAGCAGGCGGCTAGAGGTTCCTAGTAGAACGACAGTCGACTAATCGATATTTTTGTTGGATGGTATACCGCGGCGGGCTTTGATCGATTCTGCAAGCTCCTCCAGGACGGGAACGGTTTCTTCGAAGCCAAGGCAGGCGTCCGTAATGCTTTGCCCATAGGTGAGGGGCTTTCCTGGCGCTGCGTTTTGGCGACCAGCCGTAATATTACTCTCGATCATGACGCCAACCAGGCCACGATTTCCTCCAGCAATTTGCTTTGCCAGATCGCTGGCAACCTTCGGCTGATTTTCGTGGTTCTTGTTGCTGTTTGCGTGACTAAGATCGACCATGACACCGCGCTGAATGCCGGCTTTCTGAAGAAGAGCCAGGGCCCCTTCGACATGCTCGCTTTCGTAGTTTGGTCCGCTTTTTCCCCCGCGGAGAATTACGTGGCAATTTTGATTTCCCCGGGTGCTCACGATGCCAGCCAGGCCTTGTTTTGTGCCAGACAGAAAGTGATGGGGAGGTG
>JAKVCH010000071.1 GCA_022447485.1 Polyangiaceae bacterium
AAATGGTTCCTGTAATCGGTCTTCGATTCCAGAGAATTCTTTCATGGCCAGTTCGAGCGTCTCAAAGAGAACCGACTCTCCTTTGACTTGCACCAAGCGCCCGACTCGAAGACTTGGACAATTGAGGTGCTGCGATTGAACCTGTAGGGGCGCCAAAACCACACTCGTCTCAATTTCGAGACCACTCTTAGCAAACGACGCCTTGAGCCCCGCTTTTGAGAAGAGCTCTACCTCCACTTTTGCATCGCACACGAATGTGCCTGACCCCCGTCGCCTCTCGACGAGAGACTTTTTCACCAGCTGCTCTGTTGCCTGGCGCACCGTCGGTCGTCCAAGCTCGAATTCGCCGGCCAACTGAGTTTCCGTCGGAATTGAATCGCCGGGGCGATAAGCCCCGGAGCGGATTCGCTCCTCTAAAATTTCAGCCAGCTGATGGTACAGCGGAACACGGGATTTGGGGTTCAGCACGTCAGGAGTTTTTACCCAACACAACAAGTTGTCAAGACAACCTGTTGTGTTGGGGTCTTAAAAAAGCAAATATCCGGCAAATTGACGAAAAACCACAAGAGCAGAGCTGTCCCGACCTCCGCAATCGAAGAGATTAAATATTGAAGAGTCGCTACCCCCTCCACTATAGAGATGAACCAAGTGGAACAGTACAAAGCAGAATTCATCGAGTTCATGGTCGCATCCAAGGTTCTCACCTTTGGTGACTTCACAACGAAGAGCGGACGCAAAACCCCGTATTTCATTAATACTGGGCGTTATCGAACGGGTGCTCAGCTCAACTCACTCGCTAACTATTATGCTGATGCAATCGTGAGTTCTCAAATCGAGTTCGATTTCCTCTTTGGTCCCGCATACAAGGGAATTCCGCTCGCTACGGCGACCGCAATGGCTCTCGCAAAACGAGGACGAGATGTAAGTTTCTGCTTCAACCGAAAAGAAGCAAAAGATCATGGAGAGGGTGGTGTACTAGTCGGTCATCAACCTCAAGATGGCGAAAAAGCCTTGATAATTGAAGATGTCACAACGGCCGGAACATCCTTACGGGAAACCATTCCTCTTCTTAGAAAAGCCGCCGCTATCAATTTAGCCGGACTCGTCGTTTCGGTCGACCGTCAGGAACGGGGTCTTTCAGAAAAAAATGCCTTGGACCAAGTGAGTATTGACTACCAGATGCCGGCGTTCCCGATTGTCACGGTGCAAGAAGTCATGACTCATTTGGAAGGCCGCACCCTGGAAGGGGAAGTCGTGCTCACTCCTCAACTTGCAGAAAGAATGCGAAGTTACCTTCGCGAATACGGCGGCCGCTAATCAAGGGAAAGGCGGGGAGCAGAACCTCCCGCTCTCCCTTGATCCTGTGCAGTCACAAGCTCGAGGACCTCTTAGCTGGGGCCACGCTTCTTCGGAGCTCCTGCCCCTCGCCCACCGCGAAAACCGCCTCCAGGCTTTCCGGACCAGCCACCCTTTGCTCGGCCAGGCTTACCGCCGGCCGACGAAGAGCTCCCGCCATAACCACCACTGTGCCCGGGTGGTCCTGAGTGGGATCGCGAGCCTCCCTTTGGAGCACCACGAAAACCGCGCCTGTCGCCCCGACCCTCTCGAAACGAATCGTCAGGAGAGGAGTTTCTAAAACCACCGCCTTGGCGTCCATAGCCCTCAGATTGGTGGGAGCTCCCGCCCGGTCCACCGCCACTACGATCACCAAAGGAGCGCGAGTCATTATCTTGTCGAGGGCCCTTGCCTCGACCGTGAAAACCACCACCGCGATTGCCTCCACCGTCACGATTCCAGCCACCTTGGGAGCGTCCACCGCCATCGCGGTCTCGATAACCACCGCCTCGGCGCTTAAAGCCGCGAGAGCCGCCACCATCGCGATGACGTCCCCCACGATCGTGGCTGAAGTGGGTGCTAATTTCTCGAGGCTGGGTCGGCGGCTCAACTTTCGCCAAGGATAGGAGCGCGGCTACTACCTTTTTGGGCTCAGCATCAATCAAAATCTTTTCAGCATAGGCCAACTCTTCGAGGGGCTCTTCTTGAGATAATAACTCAAAAAGATGTCGCTTCACTATTTTTTGGTAGGCCTTTAAAATCTTCTCGCTTGATGGCGGAGGTGAAAAACTAGCTTTCACGCTCGCCTCGTGAAGCAGTCGCTCCACTCGACGACGGGCTTGCGGAGGCATGATGATGACGCTCCGACCCTTTTGGCCGGCTCGACCAGTGCGCCCACTGCGATGGGTAAAGGTATCTGCATTGGACGGTGGATCATAATGGACCACTAACTCCACACCTTGTACATCAAGACCACGCGCGGCAACATCGGTCGCAACAATCGTAGAAACAGCTCCTGAACGAAAAGCATTCAGAGTTCGAGTCCGCTGCGCCTGGGGCAATTCACCACTCATGGGCTCTGCTCGAATTCCATCGCGCTGCAGCTTTTCTGCAATTTCAATCGTCTCTGCACGCGTGCGAGTGAATATGAGTGTCCTCCCTGGACCGCCTTCGCTTTCTGTCGCGAGATGAAGCAGCATGATATTAACAAGCGCATCGTAACGACTCCGCATGTCCACAACATGAGCAATATGCTCAATATCGCTATTCGCACTTCCCAAAGGTGAGCCCTCAATAAAGAGCGGATCCTCTTGATAGCGCTCAGCGATCCTTTGCACTTCGCCCGAAAAAGTTGCAGACACAAGATGCGTACGCTGTCGAGCGGGCAACTCTTCGAGAATACCCTGCAACTCATCTCGAAAGCCCATATCAAACATTTGATCGGCTTCATCGAGTACAACCATGCGAATTGCCTCGCTCTTCAGCGCGCCGCTCGAAAGGTGCTCGAGAACACGACCCGGGGTTCCCACGACAATACGGGGCCCGCGAGCTAAACTTTTGCGCTCCATGCCGACGCTCGTGCCGCCGGTCACAACCTGAACGGAAGCGTCCTCGACTTCTTTTAACAGCCAAGCCAACTCTCGTTGAACTTGGGCAGCTAACTCGCGGGTGGGGGTGAGCGCCAGAACGGCCACATTCTTATGACCTTCCCTCTTGCCCTCAGCAAGAAGTTCGCGGGCTATCGCAATTCCAACCGCGACCGTCTTTCCGGAGCCGGTCTGAGAAGAGATGCGAAGATCTTTCGCAATGCTATCTGAGGCAATCACAGCTGCCTGCACAGATGTGGGCTCAGCGTAGCCTTGTTTTTCGAGAGTTCGCTGCAGCTCTGGTGGCAGCTCGGAGAATTTTTCGGACATGCGTCATATTCCTAATGCTCCCGCGGGCATTATGCGCAAACCGAAGGGCAAGTGTGGCGCGCGTTGTTCATCTGGCGCGGCAAAGGGCCAACAGCAATTCTGTCGGGGCGCGAACCCTAGTGCGAGGAGGGGGGAGGCGCAAACAATGCTGCTCTTTAAAAATTACTTCCCAGGACTTGGATGAGAAAAAGGGGGAAATTCTACAATTAGCGGAATTCGCTATTTCGACCAATTGGCGAGTTCCTAGGAACGAAAGAGGCAAAGCTGGACCCAAGAAGGTCCCTCGTCTAGGCCTGAATCGAAATTTCGCTCAATGCTCAACGGCTCAAACGAATGCCACATAAAGATCTACGCTGCATGATAACGGGCCTCAGTTTGACGGACTCCGAGGTTGGTTGGTTATTACTCCTCGAATCTTCAGAGGGAACTTGGCGACCGATGACCGTACCTATTTGGGGCCAATACCGAGGCAACGGAGTACTGGAAGAGCCCCAAGAGGGCGCCAATCAAGAACTGATTCTTTCGAGTATCGATACTCTCATTCACAAGGGACAACTAACGATAGATTGGGAGAAGCTCGGCCTCGATAGCTACGAAGTAGACTGTCTTGAAATTTTCATCGGTGCCTTAGCCTGCAACGAGTTGAATCAAGCAGACGCGATTCACCTTGAGGGTAAAAGGTTAAGTTTTGCGATTTGCTCCGCCCATGTTTTGGCAACTCTGATGACAGAAGGAACGCAAAACCTCCCGTCATCGACGTCTCTCAAATCTTTACCAGAGAAAGTATTGGGAGAATCAGAGGTGATTCGAGATTTTTATCAGTCATTTCGCCAACTCCCATTTCAACTTCAATTACGCTTCGGGATGAGTCTGGCGAATTTGTATGCCCTTCAGGCAGAGCTCTCGACTCGCAATATCCGCTGGCAGCCCCCCGAGGACACCTTCCCTATCGACGACGCTCAAAGTCTCCAATGGCTCGCGGAGGCACTGCAGCATTTCGAAAAGGATGAGTTAATGATGAATGCTCTCGCCGATCAAACATCGTCGCAGCAGCAAGACGTCGACTCCCTCGTCGAAGAATAACTTCACCTCTTATTTTCGTGCAGCTTCGCCCCCCTCGATAGTTTCGAGCGATTCACAGGCACCAAGCCCGGAAAGAAAGACCGCTCTGCTTATGTGTGTCGTCTACGGCTGAAGAAAGAATCGACAGAGCGGTCCTTTCCTTCGATCGGTGGATAGTTTTATATAAATACTATCTTTTTCTTTCAAGAACAGAAAACAATCCAAGGGATATCCGCGTTGACTCTGAATCGTTTGATGTTTTCCCTCATCACACTACGTTCCCCTACATGAAAAGGAAGCGCTTCCTACTTGGTTTTATTCTTCTTCTGCTGACAATCGGATGCTCTTCAGAGCCGATGGCGCCGCAAAACGGGCAGCTTGCGAACCTCGGCAATGACAATTCCGACGCAGGGGTGCCAGGGGGGCCCGGACTAGAGAACGGGGGAGCACAAGGCGCTGATGCTCCTCAACTTGCGGCTTGTAATGCGACCTGCGTCGACTTGGGAAGCGATCCAGCTCATTGCGGCGCCTGCAACCAAGCCTGCGCTCCGGGAACTCAATGCCGCTCAGGCGTTTGTGAAGGCTGTCCGAGTGGCACAAGCGACTGTCTCGGCGCGTGCATAAATACGGCGAGCGATCCCAACAACTGTGGTGCATGCGGTGTCACCTGTAGCTTGGGCTCGGAGTGTATCGCAGGGAGTTGCTCTGAGTGTCCTGGGGGCAATGAGAGTTGTGACGGGGCCTGCGTCAATCTCAGCCTCGACCGCAACCATTGCGGCTCATGCGGCAATAGTTGCGGAAGCTCCGAGGTTTGTTCGCAAGGGACCTGCTACGAAAATAGCTGTCCTGTCGATAGCCAATTGCCTTGTGGGGCAGCTGGTGAATGCGTCGACATCGTTCATAATGCGGAGCATTGCGGAGCTTGCGGGCAAGAGTGCTCCGGTGACATGGCTTGTATTCCTGTTGAAGGCGGCGGCTTATCGCGCTGTGGCTGCTACTCCGGTGAACCATGCAACGGCCAATGTACCGAAACCCAGCACGATAATATGAATTGCGGCGGCTGCGGCATCGCTTGTCAAGAGGGCCAATTTTGCGGCAACGGTGTTTGTAGCTGTGGAGGCGATCAAATTTACTGTGGTGGAAAATGCCAAAGCCCATCCCAATGTCCGGGAAGCACAAGCATGAGTCGACCGATCCACCAAGAGGAGAGTCCTACTGATTGGCAGTCGCGGTGGGAAGCTAGCGCGCTGGGCGATGGCAGTATTGACTGCTCAATCGACCCGACCAATCCGAATGAACCGGATCAAGGTAACTCATCACCTGGACTGCCAAGTCAACCTGGAGCTGGAGATGCCGGTGGCGGTTCGGGAACAACCACGCCCACCGCAGGCCCCCATTGTGGTGGTGGCGATTGGCATGATGGGAAAGCCACCTGGTATGAACTGGCTACGCCCCTCGTGCACTGTGGTTATCCCACAGTCAGCCTCCCCATGTACTATGGGGCAATCAATGACGCCCAATACGCTAACGCCGATGTGTGCGGCGCCTGCGTGGAAGTGGAAGCCAACGGGAAAACCCTAGAACTTCAAATTGTCGATGAGTGTCCGATCATTGGAAACGAAAAGTGGTGTTATAATGGCTCGAACCATATTGATCTGAACCCGACCGCTTTCCAATACTTTCATCCTTCAGTCGTGGGCGTCTTTGATATGCGATGGCGCTATGTACCCTGCGCACCTGCAACAGATCTTGAGCTGACATTTAAGGAAGGCTCCAGCATCTACTGGGCGGGCATCTTAATTCGCCACCACCCCGTGCCGCTGGTGAGCATTGAAGTCACTAGCCAAGATGGCTCTGTTCACTCGCTTGAGAGACAAGAATATAATTATTGGCTTGCCGAAGAGGGAATCGGCCGAGGCCCTTATAATATTCGAATTACAGATTCTGCAGGCACTGTGATTGAACGAAGTGAGATACCCTCGCTCAGCGCTACGCCCGAAGCAGCCAACCTCAGTTCGTCTCTTGGCGCACCAAGCCCGACTTGCCAGTAATACCTCTCTCACGCGCTGATTCATTTTCTAATAGCCGAGATCAATTTCTTCATTGGAAGGCCTAGGAGAGGTCTTCTTCTACTCCGCGGGCTCTGCCTGACTGGGAGCAATCTCTTTCTTCGGAGAGGCCTCCACAGGAGGCGATGCAGATTTCTCTTTCGGCAGTGATTTACCCTTCTTCGCTGAAGAAACGGGCTCACGATACGAGCGGCGTTGGGGCACCGTGAGAGAATTTTTCTTTGCGGAGGGAGAGTTTTCTTTCACTGTCGCGCGAGGCTCGGGCTTCTCGGGCTTCTGCGCTTGCTGCTGCGAATCGCTCGCCGGCTCCACTGGGTCCTGAGCTATTTCTTTACTGACTTCGTTCTGCTTTGAAGGTCGCTGACTCGTAGCGACATCTGGAGAAACGGCTTCGGCCATTGGAGACTCACTCGGAGGCTGAATCTTCGGTACATCGACCACTGGAGCTTGCTCTGTGGAGCCCTGCAGCTGCTCCTTCAATTCATCGTCAGGCGCGCCCCCCTGCAATTGTGAGATGAAGTAAGCGCCGCCAGCGAGGGCGCTAAAAGTTGCCAGTCCAAGTAAAGGCCGAAGCAGTCTGTTCTTTTTCGGGGGTGAAGCCACCGCCGAAGTCGAGCTAAATGCAGCAACAGTCTGCTCGGCACTCGAAACTGAACTCCCATCACGGCCACGGTTCCTCGACTCAGAAGTCAGCTCCTTGGGTTGATGCTGATGAGGAGTCGGCTGAGAATTCTCTCCTTCGACGGCAAGACCTCCCCGCGTAAACTGGGCCTCCTCGCTAACCAATGCCATCAACTCGGCGGCCTGAGTTCGTACATCCTGAAAACGCGCGTCAGGCTCCCGGGCCAGACTTTTGAAGAACCACTCATCCAATGCCTCGGAGATTGCAGGATTCAATTCGGAAGCGCGACAAGGAGAACCCGTACAAATATTGACTAATAAGTCGCCGACAGCTTCACCTCGAAAAGGCAGCTCCCCTGTCATTGACTGGTAAGCAATGACCCCCAAGGACCAAATATCTGACCTTGCATCGAGATTCTTGAGGCCCCGCGCTTGTTCTGGACTCATGTAATAGGGCGTGCCGAGAACAGATCCAGTCTTCGTCTGGGACGAAGAACCAAGGGAATCGGCTTGAGTAAACTTAGCGATACCAAAGTCAACGACCTTCACCAGATCGGCTTCGTCTTCATCGTCCCAGACTAAGAATACATTTTCAGGCTTGAGGTCTCGATGAACAATCCCTTTTTCATGAGCTTTGGCCAAAGCTCGACTGACTTGATGAACAAGAGTCGCTGTTTCCTCCAAGCTTAACTGTCCACGCTTCTCTAATCGCTGATCTAAGGCCTCTCCAGATAGGTACTCCATCACAATATAAGGTCGACCATCTGGCATGACCCCATGATCATAAACATCGACGACATGCTTACTTTTTAACGAGGCAGCCGCTCGAGCTTCATTTTCAAAGCGACTCCGAGCCTCTGGCGAATCAACAAAATCGAGCTCAACAAACTTGCAAGCAACTCGACTCCCAAGAGAGATGTGCACCCCTTCCCACACTGAGCCCATACCCCCTTGGCCCAATAACCTGGTCAGACGATACTTAGCGGCAACAAGCTCTGCCGGCGGCTTCTTCTGATTCATTGGGCAGGATCATAGGTGAGGGTGAAGCCGCGGACGAGCCAGCAGCGAAGAGCGATGATTCAGCGGTTTCTGGCCCTCCGACAGCCAGCAACTGAAGGCTGAAGTCGGGCAAGAATCTTCAAAGACTGAAGAGATCCTGCCTATTTGGAAGAAGGTAGGATAACTGACCACCTATCTGCGCACAGGTAGCGCTTTCAAATAAGAAAGCTCAAGTTCTTCGATAGTTTAGCCGCATGGCTTTAGCTTCAAAGAAAGAAAGACAACACTCACGCCTCTTCGTACTTGCGAGTGGCATCGCCCTAGTTGCGACTGGGGCTTGCTCAAAGCCAAAGGAAAATAAAGTCGATTCTGCGATCGAGGGGAAAGGTAACGAATCCTTAGAATCCCTCGATAGCAACTCAGAGGGCCAAGGTGGACTCGATATTGGCGCCGATTCCAACCTCAGCTCCATGGGTGGAGCAAGCAGTTTTGGCCAAGATGCGGAACTCGTCAACTGCCAAGCCGCGGCCGACTGCTGCAAAGAAGAAGACGGCTGTACAGATGCAGATGCCTTCATCTGCACGGTCGAGGGCTTTTGCGGCGCTATCACAAAAAGCTGTCAACAGAATAGCGACTGCCAGGGCGACACCTACTGCTGTAAGGGCGAACTCTGTCGAGCCGATGGGTCCTTCGACGGCGTCTGCATCTCTGCAGCTATCCCGCCCGGCCTGCCCTGTGGAAACGCTTTTGGCGTCGGTGAATTCTCTCCGGACGTGCAATGCGAATGGACAGGACCAAAAGAAGGCGAATTTGACCCGGAATCGAAGCAGGTCTTAGCCACCCCCCTCGTGATGGACCTGCCCTACGACAGCGGAGCTGCTGCGGAACTGATTATTATCACCACTCGCAAAGATGAATCGACTGACGCCTCCTCGCCTGGCGTGATCCGAATTCTCAACGGACAAGACTGCTCTCTCCAGGCGAGCGTCGGTTTCGCTGATGATGCAACCGTACCAAGCGCACTCGCCACGCCGGCTGCGGGCGATATTGATGGGGATGGCATCCCCGAAATCGCCATTCGCTCTGAACGAAATGGAGACGCTCATTACGTTTCCCTCTTTCGCTGGAATGGTAGCGCCTACGTAGAAGCCTGGACAAGACAGAGCGATATCATCAGTGACGATGATGACGACGCTACGGCTCATAGCGTACACCCCTGGGCTGGCCCCTCTCTCCACGACCTCGACAATGATGGCATTGCTGAAATTATTCTTGAAAGCGAAGTCTGGGACGCAGAGGGCAACCCTCTCTATGCTTATCCAGCAACGGCAACCTCTGGTACGAATAACGATAAACACGATCAGATCTTTACGGGTCTCATCCCGGTGATTGCCGACTTTGATGGCGACGGGAAAGTCGAAATCATTACTCAATTTGATTTTGAAATGGTCACGATGGATTGGGACCCAGAGGAAAACACCTGGAATACCCTGCGACGCCTCGGTGATGCCGCCTCGCACTTTGCGGTTGCCGACTTCGGTACCCCCAATGGCAGTGAGTTTGATCACACTAAGAAGGATGGAATTCCTGAAGTAGTCGGCGTCGACTCTTTCAACGGCGAAGTCATCATTCGAACGCTCAGCGGTCGTGAGGTCATGACCGCTGAGACCTCCGATGGCGGACCGAAGAACGGCGGGCCACCGGTGATTGGTGACTTTGATGCCGATGGTATGCCTGAAATTGGTGTTGCCGGGGGAACGCGTCTGCGTGTCTTTGACCTAGATTGTCCCAACGGCTGCGGCGACGAAACCGAGGACTTCGTGTTGTGGAGTCAGCCAAGCCAAGATGCCACAAGTGGACAGACAGGCGGCACTATTTTTGACTTCGATGGTGATGGGAAGGCCGAGATGGTCTACGCCGATGAGTGCTTCTTGCGCGTCTACAGTGGCGAAGCGGGTGAAGTCCTCTTCAGCTCCTATCGTACAAGCGCCACTTGGTACGAGTCACCCTTGGTTGCCGATATCGACAACGACGAAAACACCGAATTAGTCATCAATAGCAACGACTTCGCGACTGCCTGCCCCAAAAATTCCAGCGGGGGAATTTATATTGATCCCATCCACCCGGGGGTTAAGTGCTCTCAAAACGATAGTTGCCCCACCGGAACGACCTGTGGTGACGATAACCTCTGTGCCGGTTGCGAAACAGATAATGACTGTTGTGATGGGCTTTCTTTAGAAAAGTGTGGTCTTACCTGCGCCGACAGGCTCCCGGGTTCTGATAAGTCGACCAAGGTCTGTCGTGCAACTCACCCCGGCGCAGACGCGAGTTTAACGGGTATCCGTGTCCTCAGAGATCGTCTCGACCGCTGGGCATCCTCTCGACCAATTTGGAATCAGCATGCCTACACGGTCACCAATGTCTCGGCCGACACCAGTGTGCCGTCCAGCAGTGAGCGCAGCGAAAATTGGCTCGTCAGCGACCTCAATAATTTCCGTGCGAACGTGCAAGGGGTCGCGGGATTTGACGATCTTCCGGATATCACCGGTCGCCTAGAAAAAGACAACGCATGCGTCAGTCTATCGCGAGGCAAGGTGCTCCGCAGTACCGTCTGTAATCGCGGTCGACGTGCCGTCGGCGCTGAATTACCAGCCACATTTTACAAGGGCGACCCCGCAGATGGTGAAGTGCTTTGCACTTCCAAAACGGACGGTCCGGTGAAAGTCGGCAATAATGGTTGCTCCGTCGTCGAGTGCGAATTCAGCGGAGAACTGGGGGACACCGAGATTACCGTGGTGGTCAACGACGATGGTTCGGGACGTCCGAGAGTCGCTGAGTGTCGTCCCGACAACAATCGCGATACTGTGACAATCGACAGCTGCAGCGTTCCTCGATAAAAAAGGCGCTGCATAAAAACTCGGGGCGTCGTCTGGCGAATATACAGCCGAACGGGCCGACAGGATTTCTGTCCTGGCGAAATATGGGGCTTTCTAAGACGTCGTCTTGGGGAGCCTCTTGCGTATTTCCAGAAGAAGATGCTCCGCCTCCTCTCCGTGACGAGGTATGTCATGTCCCCCAGGCCAACGGAGCCATGTTCTTTGCGACTCTGCGAAGCAGTCTCTTAAAAGGCCT
>JAKVCH010000072.1 GCA_022447485.1 Polyangiaceae bacterium
GAGTTCATCAGAACTTGTCGTGCTGACCCCGTCAGCCTCGTCCGTCCCCGCTGTTGGTTCATCCGTCGTCTCAGCCGCGGCTTGAGCTTCCTCTTCACTTTTTGGTTCGCTTGCGATTGGCTCTTTATCTTTTGCCCTTATCTGATCTGCTGCAGAAGTGGTAGCCGACTTTGACTCGAGAGCTGCTGCTTCGGCTGAGGTGGCTTCAGCTGAGGTGGAGCTCGTTTCATCTTCGAAAGAAGGAGGCGAGGCTTTCTTTTTCAGTATGAAAACAGCGGCAACTGCTACTACCACCAGGAGGAGAATTATGTATTCCATTCAATGAACCTTTTAGTCCGAAAATGAGACCGGGAATCTCCGCTCTTCTATTCGGCGCTGGCACTATAAAAATTTGGTTTCCCGCCCGTCAACTTGAACTTGACTTGGGGCCGTCAGAAAGTTCATCAAAATCAGCCTGGCTTGGATTGTTGAGGTCGTAGGCTCGCTGAGCCGCCTGGGCGGCCCATTGGGCTGTTGCCGAATCGCCTCTTCGTTGTGCCTCCCGGGCCACGCCTAGGAGCGTTTCAGCAGGCTTTGTTGAAGCAGTGCTCCGAAAGCGGACCCATTCGAAAACTCTCTGCACTATCGCTCTTCGGAGGGTTTTGAGCCGAAGAGTCATGTCTCGCCCGTCAATCGGACCTCGATAGTAGGTGTAATGGGGGTGAACTGCTGAAAAGAGCAGTGATTGTTCACGACTAAAGTGATTCGTGAACAAGGCGTTGCCACGGGCATTTGTTGTCGCCGTTTCTAGTTCTATAAGTTTGGTTGCTGTGCGTCGATAGAGGGTCAAAACGGTTCCCGGAATTGGCGAGCCGGTATCTGTGTCCATGACTTCGATTTTAATAGGTCCTTTCGCCTTAGATCTTGTGGCGACAGTTTGGGGGACCTCAGTATTGTCTCGAGCGCGCTTTCGAGGCGCGAACCAGAACCAAAGCATCCCGCCCAAGGTGAGGACTGCGGCCGCGAGAATGGCCAACCGTGCGACGGATGTCTTGGGGCCGGGCAATAAGGTGAGCTCCACGGGAGGGCTCTCCAAAACAGTAGCCAGCACTGGATGATATTGGAGCTCGACCTGCTCTTCGACTTTTAGTCTAGGGAGGAAGATCCGTGCCTGTCCATGCGCGACGGGTGCACTTGCCAGAATCTGAGAGTGGTCTCTCAACTCAATCATTCCAGCTGTCAGCGGATGTCCCTCATGCTTGACTGCCACAACGAGCTCCTCGCTGGTTTGCTTGAGTACCTCAGCCTTCGCCGGTGCGACCAGCAGAACGTCTTGCCTTCTTTTACTTGGCTGGCCATCACTCAATGCCTCCACAAGAAACGAGCAATTCCCGACTTGTAGTTCAGAATTGCTCGAAAACTCCAGGCTGATTCGCTCCTCTCCCTGCCAACGCTTTTTCACGAGCTCTTGTCGTTGGTCTTCACATTGAATGCTGAGTGATAGCTCGATATCCGTCCGCGTATTTGACTGCACCAAAATTATCCCCGAAACGGGCTTTGGATCTCGAATATTCCATTTTTCGGGTAACCATTCGATTTCGAAAAGCGAACCGAAAGCTTCCGGTGTGAGCTGCTCTAGTGGAGCCCGGAATCTTCGATAGTTCGAAGCATTAGCTTGAATGGTGATTTCATGAGCCGAAGCTTGAGTCCTCAAACAAAATCGCCCCTGCCGATCTGTCGAGATGCCTTTCCCTGTCGTTGAGTCTGAACTGGACGGGGAGCGGGTGTTGGCGTGCAGTTCTTGTTCTGCCGCGAAGAGCCTGAGGTTGGCTATTTGAGGTTCCTGTAGTTCGTCGCGCACCTGTCCGCTGATAATTATCTCGGTCCCGTCGGTTCGAGAGATCCTACGGTGCTGGGCACTGACTCTTAATTCGCCCTCGACTTTCAGCAGACCTGATTCGGAATTCTTACTTTGACTCGGCTCGTTTGCGTGGGCTGGAGTACAGGCATGGAAACAAGCGAGAAATAAACATGAATGGTAAAGAGCATTTCTTCGGCTCAGCCATTTCGAAATCAATCTTCGAGTTCGCTGCGAATTGATCTTCGGTAATTTGACAGCTTTGGGTTCAACCAATTGAGATGAGCTGAATCGGCCGCGGGAAGAGGTGAAAAAGATCATGAGCTAATGCTCGAAGGGTAGCAGTAAAAATATCTACTTTTCGTTTTCAGACAGAAAGAATGAATTCACCCCTGAAATTGCGAGTAAGTTCTGGTCACAGGCTCACACGCATTGTATTTTCACGGTCGACGGGGAAGACGAGGGACCCTCTGTACGAACTATGTGTATGGTGAGTACAAGCAAGTAGAAATATGAAATTGAATCAATTGACTCAACGACGTCTGCGTGTCGATGAACTCTGGCGTTTTGGCCTTTGCTGTCTCTTTTCTTTTTTAATACTACTGCCTGCTGTCGCCTACGCTGATTCTGTTGATCAACGGGCAAAGCTCTTGCGTGAGGCCAAAGACTTTCGTGTCCGGACCCAAGCTGCGCTCGCTCTTGGGGCGTCCAATGAAAAGCGAGCGGTGACTCCTCTCTGTCAGGCCTTGAATGATGAAAATCGGACCGTTCGTATCGCGGCGTCGACGGCATTGGGGCGCCTGGCTCAAGGCGGTAAGGGATGTTTGAAGCGTCGTTTGGAGAAAGAGACTGATTCAAAAGTGAAGTCCTCTTTAGCTCGAGCTTTGAGTCGACTAGTTGGTGGCTCTTCGGGGGGAGCCGTGGAGCCACTGATTGGCCCCACCACTCAATTTTATGTCGCAATAGAAAAACTGTCGGGACCAGCACGATTAAATGCACCTGTTCGGGCTGCGCTGGTCAAGGGTGCCCGGCGTCATCGGGAGGTTGCTTTCGCTCCTGTGGGCGAGTCAACACGCGCTGCGGAGAAAGCATTAAAGAAGCATCCATCGGCTCATGGGTTTCTTTTGGCGCCTCGCGTTGTGAAACCTAAATATTCGAATGGCCAATTGAAGATAAAGATCTCTATCGCCATGTTCTCCTATCCAGAGAGAGCCTTGATCGGGGAGTTTAGTCAGAAGGTCGCGATGGCAATTTCTGGCACGAGCGCAGCTGCTGAAAATGAATTGGTTGCGGTAGCAGCGGAAGCTGCGATGAAGAAATTCATCTCTGTTGTGCCAACCTTGCTCTAGTGAATCATTCGAGGCGCTGAGTCAGTTCATCAGTGTTGACCTGTCGACGCTCGAAAAGCCTACGATCGCCTTCTCCTGAGACTTAAAGTACTGGAAGAGCGAGAATATGTAGGTTCTTTGACTACAAATAACTTGCTTCTTTGCTTTTGAGAGGCCTAGAGTTTGATTTGAGTTTTGGCCTCTTTGAGAGCAAGACACGGAGAACCTGAAGATGAACGCGCCAAAAGGAAAGCATCAACGGAAACTAAAGAACTTACTGATCGACCCTCAGTTTCAGTTGAAATATGTGGGCTACTTGGTCGGTATTGCTGTTCTCTTGAGTGGATCCTTGGGAATCATCTTATGGCGTACGAGTGACCAAGTGATTCGCCAAAGTGAGGCGAATGTCTCTCAAGGAGAAAAGATCGTCACTCTCGGATCTGAAGTTGTTGAAGAATCACGGAAAGTGAGCGCGGTTGTGCGAATGAACATCATTCGCGACCCAATTTATCAGGATGATCCTGCGCTCTTGGATGCCTTCGCGGCTGATACTGCAGAACAAGATAAACGTCTTGATGAACAGAAGAAGAAACTTGAAGACCAGCGCACGACTCTCGCTGCGGAGGCCCAGGCGTTAACACAGTTTCATCATCGTTTGCTGATTAGTTTGGTAGGAGTCCTCAGTCTTTTGGTTCTCGGAATTGGTGCGGCAGGCGTGTTTGTCACTCATAAAGTCGCGGGGCCAGTTTTCAAGATGCGCCGGCACTTGCTTGAGGTGACGGCAGGAAAATTGGAAGTACCCTGGGCCTTACGTAAAGGTGATGAGCTCGTCGACTTTTTTGAAACCTTTCGAGCAATGGTGGCGGCATTGCGTAACCGCCGACAGGAGGAGTTAGTGGCCTTCGATAAAATTTTTCAAACTTATTCTGCTGAAATGCCTGCTGAAATGCAGAAAGAGATGCTGGCTCTTCGTGGCGACTTGGCGCAGGGCCTAGAGAACGCCGATCCGAGTTGATATTCGCTCTCTCTTCACAGCAATTACCGGCAAACGTCTTCTAAAATGCGGCGCGGATATACTCTAGAGCCATTCCCTCGGAAGATTCGCTGACTGCTGCGACATCGAATCTCATGCGAGCGACCATGGGGTCTCGACGGTACCTCTGGGACCAAAGGCGCTTTCCTGCGCGGCGAATACGGATACGCTTGAGGGGTCCAATACTAGCGAGGGCTGATTGGTAGGCTCCTGCACCGCGATAGCGCACCTCGACAATCACAATCACTTCACCTTGGCGTGCCACAAGATCGAGTTCGAATGCACCGAGGCGGAGATTTCTTTCCTCAATCTCATAACCTTCTTTCAACAGATAACGCGCCACCAGCTCTTCCGCTGCTTTACCTGCTATATGTCGGTGGGCTGGCTTCACTGATCGCTTTCCTTACCAGAAGAACTCCGAGGAGATATTGTGCCTTGAGTTTTCGGCTCTTGTTTTCAATAAAAACTTTTGCATTCAATAAAAAAGAGCCCAATGGTGGCTCTTTTTATTCGCAATAAAAACAATTTTCCCTCGAGGAGCTCGAGATCTCCTCTCATCGTTGCGTTGTCGAAACTTGCTTCGGTGAGAGGAGCCTCCCGCCACATTCCCAGAAGGAACTTGGGACTGCTGCGGTTTAGAATGAAGGACAGACCTTCAAGTTTTGACCATCTTCGTCGGTGACAGTGATACCAACTTCATCGCAAGACGCACTCTGCACGGTGCCAATTGTCGTAGTTCCTGCAACGGTAGGTTCAGATGCGGTGCTCGCCACCGGGAGGTTGGTGCAACACATTACGTCTTCGCCACAGGGCGTACCAGCTCGGGAACACCCTCCATTGCCTGGGTTCATACCGACTCTGCCCACTTTACCGCTGGTTGCTGGACAGACTCGATAAGGAGTCTGGCCGGGCCATTCCACTGTTAAGGCGATGGTCTCACAAGGCTGAGTGGTCGCCTCTAATTGGTTGGTGTCGGGGTTGAGCTGTTCACCAGTTGCGCAAAGGTCACCGGTTACGCAACGCTCCAAGGGCTGCTTAGCTGTGCCTCCGCTAAGATAGGGAGTAGGCACAAAAAGCTCGGGAGTTAGTTTTAAACCAGCCTTTGTATCGGCTGCACAGTTGGCATCGGCAAGTTCGCAATCTGTCGATGGCGGCTGAGTAGTATCGAACTCACTACCATTTCGCACACAATAACCACCTGCTAACTGATCCTTGCCGAGGTTTAAGTCATCGACAAGCTGGCGACAGCTAAAGCCGCTTGGACATTCACAAAAGTTGCCGCCTTCGCTATCGCCGTTGGCATCTGCGCAACGACATGAACAGTAGACGGCATCGTCTGCCTGTCGCTCTTCGTATTGAGGATTAACTTTAACCGCGACTCGATCCTGCAAGGACGACCCATCTCGGTCCGGCACTCTGCAGCTGGCTGAGTGCTTGATAGCTCCAGGCATACAGCCTAGGTCGCAGGCTGTTCCTGGTATACCTTCTGCCGGACAACAGTTCTGCACCGCGTCCGGATTGCATGTGTTGCAAAGGTTTAAGTCGTCGGCAGTACAATCCGCCGTTCGTTTTGCAGTAATGGGGAATGGTACGCCCGAAACGGTTGATGGAACGTTTCCACATTCCGCAACATTTGTTCCTTCGCCGTCGACCGTGATTTCTTCCTGTCCATAGGGGCAGGTGACTCGTCCTCGGAATTGATTCACCAAGCACACGCGAGTGGCGCATTGGAAGGAACGGCTTTCGACGTTGACCTCACCTTGATCGAAACCGGGAAAGCTCGTCTTGTATTCGTCTTCGGGAACACAGGGGTCACCAATTCCTGAACCGCTGCAATTTGAGCCCAGAAACGAGCCACCAAGGACCATGGCTAACAAGAGATAGATACGCATTACTTGAAATTCCTGACTGTTACCGCTGCTCCGACCCCGATTTATTCCCTTTGAGGGAGGATTCCTTCTACCGAATCAAGGCTAGGTGTCATCGACCTAGGGTAGGAGGGGGTCCAACGGTGGGGAGTGGATCTTGCCCACAAAGCCGGTGGCTGAACAGAAAGCCTCCGACGCGTCGCTAACCTAGCGAAAGCAATCGAAGTTCGTCAACGGCAAATAACCATGCAAGATCGTTATCGATTCCCACATTGTTTCAGCTTTCCTGTCTTATGTGAATTTTAGTCTAGTTAAAAAAATTAGTTGCCCTCCGGAGTTCCAGTCTTGCTTGACAGGACTTCAGGGACGGCCCTAACATCCGGCTCGCTGTAGACTTGATATCTACACGAACTTATTAGTTTTTTAGACTGTATACTTTCAGTTTTAGGGTAATCGTAGTCGTTCTAACCAAAGAACGTCTAGTTTTTCCCTTTGGCATTCGCCTGTTGGGCGGTGCCGCCGGTTACTGCCGGTTTGGATAACCACTCAACAGATAAGTCATCGACGAGGACAAATGTTTCGTAAGCGCATCGCCGCAGCTGGCCTAATAGCCGTCACGACCCTAATCGGAGGGAGCTCCATCTCTTCTCCTGCTTTAGCTCAAGTTATCGATATGGATGAGGACGACGATGAAATTGTCGACCTCGACGAAGACGATGACGATTCAGGAGGTGTCATCGATCTTGACGAAGATGATGATGATGGCGTCGCCGCCGTCGCGGGGACACCCACGGAAACCTACGCGCGCGGCAAGAGTGCTTTCGATAAGAAGCAATACGGCCAAGCAGCAAAGTTGTTCCACGAAGTGATATCGGGCTCTTCAGGAGACGATCCGGGTAATACTCAAATGGCTGAGTTTTACCTCGCTCAGTCCTTGTACTTTTTGAAGTTTTATCAGGCGAGCTTCGACTTGTTTTCTGGCATTGCTGGTCAGAAACAGCATATCAAGTTTAACGAGACCTTGTTATGGCTTGCAAAGCTGTCGCTCGACCTACCGGAGCCGGCGGATATTATTAGCCAGTTGGGTAAGTACTCTGAAGAAGACTTGGCTCGCTTCGATAATAAGTCGCAGCGGTCGCTTTATTGGAAGTTGAACTACTTCCTCGGGCGCTATCAATACCGTAATGCTGCCTACGAAGAAGCGATTAAGCTCTTTGCTCGAGTCAATAGCGAGTCCGAGGACTATGTTAAAGCGCAGTTCTTTACCGGCGTTAGTTATATTCAGCTTCGCAAGTCAGTAAAGGCTGTCGAGTCTTTCGAACGAGTCGAGAAAGCGGTCGACGAAGGCGCAGCTGTTGATGATGCTGCTCGTATGCGAGATTTGGCGCGCCTTTCGATGGCTCGAACCATGTATTCTGCATCCATCAAGCTCGACCCGGAAACGAACGTTCCTACAGTTTCTGAGACGCACTTGAGTGCGGCTGTGAAGTACTGGAACCAGGTCGACGAATCGAGCGAGTATTGGCTCGATGCGCTATTTGAAGAGGCGTGGGCCTACTACATGGCTGGTCAGTATACTCGAGCGCTCGGCAATATTCACACTTTGAAGGCGCCATACTTCCCGAAGGCCTTCTATCCTGAAGCAGATATCCTTAAGTCGATAATTTACTTCTTCAACTGTGATTACGAGTCGGCGATTACAACAATTGCTCGCTTTGAAACGAAGACGAAGCCTCTGCGTGAAAAGCTGGCGGCTGTCTTGAAGAAGTACGAGGGCGATAACCAGGAAGAACCCTTCTACAAGTTTTTGAATCAAGTTCGTGATGGTGAAGCCGACTTAGATGCTGACATCGAGCCGCTCGTGGAGACCGCGCTGAGCGATCGCCAACTGCTGCGTAACATTGCTTACGTTGAGTACCTTGAAAAAGAGATCGAGCAGTTCAAAAAAGCTCCACCTGCTTTTCAGCAGTCAGCCGTGGGCACCTATGTCTTTGACCAGACCAAGGAGGCGCGTGCTGCGGGCGTCAAAAAGGCCGGTAGCTTAGCGTTGAGTCGTTATCAGCGTTATATCAAGGAGATGGATGAGCATCTTCGTAATGCTCAAAAGGTCATCATTGATATTACTGCTGCCCAGCGAAACCTTCTTGATCAGGCGATTAAAGAAGGACAGGTCAGTGATGCTGACTCCAAACTTTTCAACGTGGTCAACCCAGATGAAGAGCACTTCATGTGGGAGTTCGATGGCGAATATTGGCGTGACGAACTCGGTTTTTACCGCCAGGAACTTGAATCGGCTTGCGGTCGATAAGGTGTAGAGCGCGAGGTATGAAGAAGATGCAATTTAAAATCGCAGCGCCACTCTTTGCTGTGCTCGGCGTGTCTTTCATCGGTTCGGCAAATGCCGCGACCGAGCGAAAGATGAGCGCCGAGTGTGTAACAGAGCCGGCTTACGAGGCAATTAATGCATGTCCCTCTGGGGCAATGAAATCTGAGGGACGCAAGCGAGCTGGAACATCGTTTTCGACGATGCCACCTCCACCGAAGAAGGCGAAAAAACGCGATGCGCGCCCTCAAGATATGTCCGCTCTGAATAACTTAGCAGAGCGTGATACTCGAAAAGGTAAAATGAAAGCGCGAGCGCGCTCACTTCTCATGGAGGAAGTGAAGCGAACCGATGCGCTTTACAAGACAACCCCCAAGGGAACCGCTGAACATCAGCAGTTGGTTCTACGTCTTGCTGAGGGCTGGGCCGAGGTCGAGCAGGCGTCTGTTCGAGATAAGACGATCCTTGATATCAAGATCATGGATCTGAAGAAGGCCAAGAAAGACACAACGAAAGCTCGTAAAGAGCTGGCCCAAGCCAAGGGAATTGAGGAGTACGCTCGCAAGAAAGCGATTGGTTATTACCAGCGCATGTCGAAGTGGTATTCTAAGTACTCAAAGATCGACGAAGTCCTTTACTACCTGGCCTTTGAGTATGAGCAGGGCGGAGATTTTGACAAGGCTCGAGAAGCCTATACGAAGCTGATCGAAGAGCGTCCCGATAGCTCCTACGCTCCGAGCGCTTATCTCGCGTTCGGTGAGCTCTTTTTCCAAGAGGCTGCCGCTGACCCAGATAAGTGGGGTATGGCAGAGATGTTCTACAAGAAGGTGCTGACCTATCCAGCTCCTAAGAACAAACTCTACGGCTATGCTCACTATAAGCTTGGTTACGTCTATTGGAACCAGGGCTACTACAAAGATGCTCTGAAAGAATTCAAGGCGGTCATCAAGTATGGCATGACCTACTCTGATCTGCCCAATGCTGCGCAGCTGGCCAAGTCTGCCCGGCGTGACTTGATTCCAGTCTATGCCGCGAGTGAGCAGCCTCAGCGGGCTTACAATTACTTCAAGCCCCTGAGTGGCGATAAGGGTGGAGCTAACGCGAAGACCCTTGAGATGATGCGTGATCTAGGTCACGCCTACATTGATACAGGCCACTATCCCGAAGGCATTGGGCTTTATAAAGACCTGATGTCTCGCGATAAACACGAGCAATGGTGCTTCTATCAATCGCAGATCAGTCACGCAGTGCAAGCAGCGTACTCAGCCGACAAGAAGCGTATCGTTCTTACTGTTGATGACCAGATTCGGGTTATGAATAAGTTTGATGGTATGAAGGTACCAGACGCTGCCAAGTTGAAGTGCGAGAATGAAACAGCTGCAATTCTGTCTGAAACGGCAATGAGTTGGCACTTGGAAGCTGTTGGAACGGGTGGGGTTCGCGGAACCAACGACGCAAAGACGTTGGATTATGCAGCCGATCTGTACGGAAAGGTTATCGACAACTTTGCCGCAGAAGACTTTGCGAAGTTCGAGTTTCCTCGGATTGTGAAGGAAGACTGGCCGACGATCTATAAGGTGAAGTACGCTCAGGCGGACCTTCTCTACTATCGAAAGCGTTGGGAAGAGTGCGGTCCTGCGTTTGATGCTGTCGTAGAAGAAGATCCTACTGGTCCAGATGCTGCCGAAGCGGCCTATGCTTCTGTTCTTTGCTACACCAAGATGTACGAGCAGCAGCATAAGGGCGACTCAGACCGTCAAGGTAAGGGACTTGGACCCAAGGGTGCTTCTGAAGAAGATCGTCAAAGTAAGGCGGGCCAATGGGCTAAGTTCAAGCCAAAGGAATTCACTCCCCAGCAAAAAGGCATGGTCACAGCCTTCAACCGTTATGTTTGCTACATTAAACCCAGCGAAGATGACGACGAAGCGCAAGATCAGTACGTCGAAGTGAAGTTTGCTCGCGCGCGTACTTACTTTGAAGCTCAGCACTGGGAAGAGGCGGCTCTCGGTTTCCGTGATATTGCCTTGAACCATAGCGATCATGACGCAGGCATCTATGCTGCTCAGCTTTATCTTGAGGCGGTGAACGTTCTTGGCTCAAAGGCTGAACCATCGAGGCCCGCTTGTTTTGATGAGATGGCGACTGATGTGCCGCAGTTCATCAAGAACTATTGTCAGGGTGAAGATTACGAGGAAAACGAAGAACAATGTGAATTGTTGACTCGTATCGAATTCGACGTAAAGCGTCTCGCTGCTCAAAAGAAGGTCGAGTTGGCCGACTCCCAAGCTGATGCGGGCAACTTCAATGAAGCTCTCACGAATTACGAAGCTGGAGCTGAAGCCTATCGCGCTCTTTGGAAAGATTATTGCGAGCAACGCATGATCGAAAACAATCCAGGGAAGCAGTGCGAACAAGCTGACCAGATTGTTTACAATATGGCTCGTGCTTACCAGGCCGGTCGACTCTTGATGAAGTCAATTCTTGCTCGTGGGATTCTCTTGAACCCCAAGTACAATATGCAGGACACTGAGCTCGCTAAGAAGGCCATCTATGAAATCGGTGGTAACTATCAAGCAATTGCCGTCTACGACCGTGCTGCGGATTACTACGAGCTCTATGCAGAGAAGACGAGTTACCGAGGTGACTCAGCTGACCAGGCTCTTTCCGACTCCGTTGTTCTACGACTGGGCTTGGGTCAAGAAGA
>JAKVCH010000073.1 GCA_022447485.1 Polyangiaceae bacterium
CGATTCTGCTGGGAGGTCCCCACGACCCCCAAGAGATTATCGAATCGGTAAAGAATGGTATTTACGCGACGTCTTTTGGGGGCGGACAGGTTGATATTTCCAACGGCGATTTCGTCTTTTCTTTGACGGAATCTTACTTGATTGAGGATGGAAAAATTACTGCTCCCCTCAAGGGAGTGAATCTCATTGGAAATGGTCCTGAAACATTACGAGGGGTAACAATGCTGGGAGGCGACGTGGCCCTTTCCGACGGAATCTGGACCTGTGGCAAAGACGGTCAGAGTGTTCCCGTTGGGGTCGGTTGCCCGACCGTGAAAATCGACAAGATTACCGTAGGTGGAACAGACATTGGTTGACAAGAAAACAGGCCCTAACCCGAAAAGTTTCGTGGCTGTGATTGGCCATGGCCCCATGCTCGATCGCGAGGAGGGAGCTGTGGCGACTCTCTCTCAACTGGGTGCGAATGTTCGCTCTCTCGATTTGTGGGATGATCCAGTCAACTTAATCACCGAGCAAGACGAAGAAGAGGAAGTGAAACCTCGCGCTCTGGTGTTTGAGGCTCTCGATCGGCCTGACTTGGCCGTTGCCGCGCTACGTGCCGTTCGGCGAGAACCCTACTTTGATAGTGTGGGTGCTCTGATTGCAGTGACGGTCGGCCAGGTAGCGCGAGTTGAACCATCCAGTGGATTCGACGATTTTGTGCTGCATCCCTATGTACCTGAAGAGCTCTATGGGCGTATTCGTGCTTTGGAGTGGCGACGTAGTGAGTTCGCAACCGAAGAGCGTCACAAGGTAGGCAGCATTGTGGTCGACAAAGCCGGGCATGAGGTTTCTGTTGATGGGCGACCCATCAATCTAACCGCAAAGGAATTTGCCCTCCTGGCTTATTTGTGTGAGCGACGCGGTAAGGTGTTGACTCGTGACCACCTTCTGGCCCGAGTTTGGGGGAATCGTTATGATGGCGGTCCCCGCACTGTGGATATTCATGTTCGTCGTCTGCGAGCAAAATTAGGTGCTGCTCTTCCTCTCGATACCTTGAGGGGCTCGGGGTATAAGTTACGAGCACCTGATTCTGAAGACGACGGCGATGATGAGTAAGTCAGGCAGTGCTCCGGCACTGATCACGACAGGCTGTCCGAGTAGCATCGGCTCAGAAGTTGTGCTGAAAGGCATTTTTGGTCCTCCTGGAGCAAGGCGTCCTTTCGCCGAAAGAAAGAAGATAACTGCGCCGCTTGTTCTGTTGGGAGACTGTGCCCAGATGTTGGAGACGGCTCACGGGTTGGGCTACCCAAGGTCTCTGCTTACTCAGCTAGAGGGAGCCGTCCGGGAAAGCTGGCCAGACGATAAGCGGAAAAGTCTTGAGCCCGAGGAGACTGTCTTGCTGCAAGTGGGTGAACCCCTGCGCTCGCAAGACCGAAAGTGGGGCAAGATTTCGGCAGCAGGCGGCCGCGCTCAGCTGGAGTATGTCGAAACAGGCTTTGAATTAGTGAAGCAGTTTGGCGGGGCTCTCGTTACGGCTGCTGTGAGTAAAGAAGCGATTGCACGTTCTGGACTTAGCAGGGCCAAGCGCTTTCGCGGCCATACGGAATGGTTACAAGAGTTAGATGGTGCCAGTTATTCATCGATGTGTTTTTGGTCGGAGCGTCTCACAACTTCTCTGGTCACGACTCATATTCCATTGAAGAAAGTCTCTCGGGCAATTTCTCCCGAAGGCGTCTGTCGAGCCATCGTCGAGCTGACCGATTTAATTCTAAGAACAGTGGGTGGGCGCCCTCAGATTGCCGTTGCTTCTTTAAACCCTCACGCAGGGGAAGGCCGCCTTTTGGGAGGCGAAGAAGCGGAATTGATTTTGCCAGGCATAGAAGCGGCCAAACAATTGATCGGTCGACGAGCGAAGATTCTCGGACCGATTGGCGCAGAAACGGCCTATCGAAAGGCCGTTGCCGGTGCCTACTCAGGCGTGGTGGCGATGTACCATGATCAGGCCACCATACCGATGAAGTTGATTGACTTTGGCGGCGCGGTGAATGTGACCCAGGGTCTGAGCATTGTGCGAACTTCTGTCGATCACGGAACTGCTCACGATATTGCCGGGCGCTGGCAGGCCGACGGTCGAGGGCTACGAAGTGCTGTGGAACTGGGAGTGACGCTTTCTAACAAGAAGAGGCGCTTAGCTCTCGTAGAGTCGTCAGCTCTCCGCTAAAGCCCTAGGGTGCATTCCTCTCTGACGATTCAACCGAATCAGGAGCCGACGGGGCTTCTTTATTCTGCTCGTGCGGCACAGCTGATTTTTGAGTTTGCCCTCAGATTGGTGGAGCTATGGGAAGCCTCGTCACAAGCAAGAGCACGGCAGACGCTTGAAGAGAGTCGCCTAGCGCGGCTAGCACAGAAAGCGCCGGCGATTAGCGAGGAGGAGTTGCAAGGGTTGAAAAGTCTCTTGGCGCCAGTTGAGGAGCAGTTTACGACGATTTTGCGCAGCGTAGGTGAACGGAGCTACGGGCCTCGTCTCAAGGAGCGTCGAGATGTTGCCCATCTTTTGGGTCATGCCTACGATCTTTTGAATCGTGCTGAGAGTAAGGGCTCTCGTTCCGGCGACCCGAAAGTACTGCGGCGCTCTGCAGGGAGCTACTTTACTTCGGCAGAAGTCGCTCAGTCTGTGATTCGCCGCACGCTCTCTGTCGTTCCTCAAGATAAATGGTCTGCCCTGGGCGAGTCTGTGGTGGACCCAGCGGTCGGGGGAGGCTCTTTCTTAATCGAAGCGTTTGTCGAATTGAGTCAACAACAAGATCATAAGACCCTCGAAGAGCGCCGGACCCTGGCCGAGAAGCTCCACGGCGTCGATGTCGAAGAGTTAGCGGTGTGCGTGGCAGAATTGGCTCTTTGGGTATTGGTAGGCGATCCAACCCTTGCCATTGCTCGTCCTGCCCAATTCGTTATCGGCGACGCTCTTGAGGACCGTCCTTGGCAACTCATGGGAGAGACTCCTCTGGGTAGGGATAGGCAAGGAGATGGTCTTGATCTCTCAGCTGACGGTCATGCGCCCTTACCCTATTTCAGTTGGGTGGTGGGGAATCCACCATGGGTTTCCTTCCAAGGGCGCGCCGCCCAGCCTTTGGAGCCGCAGCGTCGGAAAGGTCTCAAAGAGCGCTACGCGGCATTTTCTGGCTACCCGACCTTGCACGGTGTTTTTCTGGAGCGAGCGACCCAGTTGACTCCTCAAGGAGTGATTTCCCTTCTCTTACCCAGTTCTTTGAGCGATTTGCGCGGCTATCGCTTTGCCCGTGCGGCATTGCTCGCTCGACATCTTCCGGCAGAACCGCTCTTAGAATATGGGCAAGATGCTTTTGCCGGCGTTGTACAACCATGTTTTGGGTTAATCGCTCAGGCACGGGAGACGGCTAGCGGCGTTTCGGCTCAAGAGCTCGCGAATCCAGTGGGAGTCGATGCTGAAAGAATATTTGTTCTTGAGGAACGGGCTCGCTCTGGAGAACACTCGAGAGTGACAGAGGTACCGTCTGTGCTCCAAAGGCTGGCGGTCGGAGAGAGCCTGCCGGCAAATTCATTTCGCGAGTTAGGTTTTCAGAGTAACCCGCGTGTACGAGAAGCTATGTTCGTCAAAGCTGAGACGGCCCCCACGAGTGAATATGAACCTTTGCTCGCCGGTCGCAATGTCGGGGAATTTCTTGTTCGCCCTCCCCGATTATTCGTGCGTCCAGAGCCCGAGGTGCTTCGTGCAACGAGATGCCGCTATCGAGATATTTCTGTGTACGAGGACTGCCCGGTCATCATCCGCCAAACGGCAGCTTATCCGATCGCCGCTTTGGCACCTGGAATTCGGTTTCGCAATTCGCTGATAGGAGGATACGCCACCGAGAGCGTATCGGCTCGCCTCTTGGTTTGTTTGCTGAACAGCTCGCTTTATCGTGCCCTGCATGTTGCCGGGCAGCGTGATGCTCGACAAGCGACTTTTCCCCAAGTCAAACTTGCTCATTTGCGAGCTTTGCCCTTACCCCCCGGATTAATAGACAAAAAGCAGCAGGTGCAAGAGCTAGAAGCTTTGACAAGCTCAGCCACTCAGCGAGGTGGAGTTGACCTGGACGAACGTCGGCGGCTCGACCGTTTGGTTTATGAGCTCTTTCAGTTCACCGAACAAGAGATGCACCAGGTTGATGAATTCCTGGAGATTCGTTTGCCCCGAGCAAAGCGCCCGTCCCTCTCAGCTTGATGTCGAGGAGCTTTTTTTGACGCCTTCAATTTGCTGCATCCACCAGAATGCGATGCCGATGATGATTAAGCAGGCAAGCACAATGAAACCTGCAGGTTGGTAGATCTCCTTATCGTCGACGAGGATGGAAATCGCCATCACAGCCAGGGCGACAATTACTCCGAGGCCAATCATCATTCTCAAGGTGACTCGGGCTGCAATCATCTGCAGGGGTTCAGTGGCGTGAGAGGACCGATGCCAGGTTTGAAGGGCGACGGCCCCAGCGGCAACCAAGAGCATGGGCAGGCCAGAAGACAGTCCAAAATGAAGTCGCTGGTCTGCCAACCAGACTGTGGACAAGATGGCGAGCGCTACGAGTGAGTCGAGTGCAATATCTTTCGTCTTCGTGATGCGCGGACCCATGGTGTCAGGATAGACTTTTCTGTCGGCGAGACCAGTTTTTCAGCTGAAGTCGTCTCCGGGCGTGGGCGGAAGCAGCAGCCTCGCAGGAATACGAAAAAAAAACCACGGTTTTCACCGTGGTTTTGTGGAGCCAACCGGGATCGAACCGGTGACCTCATGACTGCCAGTCATGCGCTCTCCCAGCTGAGCTATGGCCCCTGGGTACTCACTGAGTGAGGGGCCGTCTTCTGGCATGAGCTTGGGCGTTTGGCGAGCGATTTTGGAAAAAAAATTGATAATTAGAATCTCCCAAAAATTTTTTCTAATCCAAGCAAAGAGTTCCAGAATGATAGCGAGCGCCATTTTTCCCTGAAAGACCCTTCGCGACAGTCAACATTCCGCTAAAACACTCATCCCCTATGGCCAAGCAACAACAATATCGTGTTTTAGAGCGTATCGCGTCGGGCGGTATGGCCGAAGTTTTTCGAGCCGAGAGCGCTGGCCTCGAAGGCTTCAAGAAGAAGGTCGCGATCAAGAGGGTTTTGCCTCACCTCTGCGAGAAGAAGGAATTCATTGGGATGTTCCTTGATGAAGCACGGTTAAGTGCTCACCTCGGGCATTCAAATTGTGTTCAGGTTTTTGATATTGGTCGGGGAGACGATTCCTTCTTTATTGTAATGGAATTGGTAGATGGCGCAGATCTGAAGGGTGTGATGGAGCATCGTCGGAAGGTCGGCCAAGCGGTGCCCGTAGCAGAGGCTTGTCTGATTTGCGCGAAGATCTGTGAGGGCCTTGCGTACGCTCACGAGCTTGTCGATGAAGATGGGCAGTCGCTACATATTGTTCATCGAGATATGTCGCCTCCCAATGTATTGATCACACGCTACGGCGAGGTGAAAATAGTCGACTTCGGCTTAGCGAAGGCAAATTCTCAACTCGAAGAAAGTCAGCCGGGGATAATTAAGGGTAAGTTTGGCTACTTGTCTCCAGAAGCTGCTCAAGGGCAGGCTGTCGATCAACGAACTGATATCTTTGCAGTAGGAATTATCTTGTGGGAGATGCTAGCTGGCCAGCGGCTTTTTCAGGGTAAAACCGATCTTGAGAAGGTGAAAAAGGTGCAGCGGGCCGAGGTGCCCGATATCCGGCAGTTGAACCCTCAAGTCTCCGACGGTGTGTGGTCTGTGATGGCTCGGGCCTTAGCTGGAGATCCGAACCAGCGCTACCAAACTGCCCGTGCCCTGGGAGAAGACCTGACTCAAGTTCTTTTTTCCCAGGCCCAGCCCGTGACTTCTTTCGATATTGCTCGCCTTGTGTTGGATGTGCAGCAGGCACGGGCGTCAGAAAAGCAAGCGAGCCAAGTGCCCTCGTCTTTGATTGGCTCCCTGATTCAAGAGGCTTTGCTTGAATTCACTTCCCTGGGCGAAGGGGGCGACTCGAATGGGCCGGATTCTCATTCCCAAGGTTCAGTGCCGCTTGCCTTGGGTTCCTTTTCTTCCTCAGCTGCTCCGCCGGTCGCTCGAGATGAGATGGATTGGGAAGATAGTTTGAGTTGGGGAACAGAGGCCGAAGCACCCCCGCCATCGGGGCTGGGGGACGAGTTAGAGTTGGGGAATTTATCTGCTCTCGAAGACGACGCTCCCGAGACAGTTGCTCCAAAAGAAAATAGCGCTTGGTGGAAGTGGAAGAAGTAGGTCATTGCGGGCGCTTGAGCAGTGCCCGTCGTCCCTCGAGGCGCTAAGGATGAGGTGACTTCATCGCGCTTTCGGCCAGCCTTGGAAAAAGAATAGGCCCCATACAATGGAGCCTATTCTTGGGGAAGGACAGCGTGCGCTCCGAAGAGAGCCTGCGAAAAGAGAGGGGATTTACTCCTTCTCTGCAGCCTGGTCCTCTTCTGCACTTAGATCTTCGTCATCATCGAGCTCATCATCAAAGTCGTCTGGGTCATGTTCATATTCATAACCATGACCCTCCATGAGCTCATCGATGCTTTTGGTATTCGCGGCTCGCTCAGCTTCTGCATTCTCTTGTCGAGTCCTGCGTTTCGCCTTTTCTTGGTTACCGCGAGCGCGCTCTTCTTCTTTCACGTTTTCACGTTCTTGTTCGCGGCGCACTTTTTCTTGAGCAACGCGCTGAAGGATAGCTGGCTTTGGCGCGATCACCATTGCCATTGTACGGCCCTCCATGGTGGGGCGTAGCTCAACGTTGGCGATGTCTTCGGTGGCAGCAATGATTTCATCCAGCTGCATGCGTGCCCGCTCAGGGTGCGTAATCTCACGGCCGCGGAAACGGCAAACGATCTTCACCTTATTTCCCGCTTCGATAAAGCGACGCGAATTGCGCTTTTTGACGTCCAAGTCGTGCTCATCTGTCTTCGGTCGTAGTTTTACCTCTTTGATTTCGACCACAGACTGCTTGCGCTTCGTCTCGCGTTTGCGCTTACTCTCCTCGTACTTGAACTTGCCGAAGTCGAGAATTTTACAGACCGGAGGTTGTCCCTTGGGATTAATCTCCACCAGATCCAGGCCAGCTTCTCGCGCTTTACGAAGAGCCTCCTGAGTTTGGAGTACGCCAAGGTTTGCGCCATCTGCACCTACGACCAGAACTTCTGGCACGCGAATGCGATGATTGACGCGGATTTGGGGTTCACGGGGTTTACCGCGGAAACGTCGCCTCATTGCCATCGAGGATTTACACTGAGCCTTTCTGCGAACAATTCGCAAGGTTGAGCCGTTGCACGCCAGTGCGGAATACAACGGAAATATCTTGAGGGGAGGGAGCTTTTTTCGGCTCGCTCGCAGTAGAGGCGGTCGCTCTACGATTGAACTCAGACGCCTCAGCGGAGTTCTTGGCAGATTCGGCGCCCCAGCGATTGGCTGGGGTACTCATCGTTCTGTGCTCGGGGGCGCCTTCGCTCAGCTTATCAAGGGAGTTCCATCCCAAACTGATTCCGTAAAGGTGCTTCTTTTCCGTGGTAAGCGCAGGTCTTTCAACACTACCCTGGCTCAAAAGACCATGATTCTCTGCAAGGCGAGAGACAAAAGCCCCCCGGCGCCCGTGTAAACCGCACAACCGGCCGAACGGGCTTCGGGCTTCAGACTCGCCAGATTCACGGTCTGCTGCTGATCGTTCCACCAAGGTGGACATCAAGAAACCGGGTGAGTCACGAAAATTGTCGTCAAAGTTAGAATCTGGTTCAAGGTTGAATTTGGTAGGCGCGACCAGGGTTGAACTGGTGACCCCTGCCATGTCAAGGCAGTGCTCTACCACTGAGCTACGCGCCTGTGGAGGATTTCCAGCAATGACTGCCAAAAATCTTTCGTTCCTGCCGTTTCACGCCAGGGCGGGTGCATCTAGCCCCCGGTTTCCAGGCTGTCAAGAATCGGCCAATGAAATTTACTTAGATTCCGCCCTCTCTTGGTTGCTGGCGACACGCTTTCTGGCTAGAAGCCCGCCTCCCGGGGTGGAACTCCGGCAATCAGAGTGGAGGCATTTCTTGGCCCTAGAACAAAAAACGATCGCACCCCCCCCTAGTCAACCGACAGCTCATGAGGCTGTGGCAGCTCCTGATGAGGCTCCAGCCCAGTCAGCTGCAGCTGATCAAGGTTTCCTGAGCAGCCCTCTTTTTATGCTGGTGATGTTTGTGCCGCTCATCGTCATGATGTTCTGGTCATCACGCTCGCAGCAAAAGAAGCAACAGAAGCTCATCGCAGAACTCGCTCTCGGAGATCGTGTTCTCCTTCAGTCGGGTATTCGAGGCAAACTGCTCGAGCTTGGTGATCGATTCGCCAAGGTGGAGATAGCTCCGGGTACAAAAGTCGAAGTTCTTAAGTCCGCTCTCCTCGGTAAAGACTCTGCTGAGGCTGCTGCTCAGCTTGAAAGGAAGTAAGCGCGGAGGATCTCCGTTGCTGAAAAAATAACTCGTGGCAAACACCATACTCATGGGTGCCTTCGCGGCTCTAGCGGTTCTCTTCGGAGTGATCGGTCTAGCGCAACGAGGTACTCGCTCTAAGCTTTGGCCAGGTGCTCTGGCTGCCGCTGGCGCAGCTCTCGCTGCCCGCGGCGATTCTTTTTGGACGATGATCCTGTTGGGGCTTCTCAGCCTTTGGTGCGCTTGGTTAGCTGTACCTTGGGGTGATATTAGCTGGCGTGCTCGCTTCGGCTTTGTGAAGGCGGTGGCTGTGATTGCTGCTTTGAGCCTTTGGCCCAGCGTGTCGAATATGACCTCAGGAAAGCTCCCCTGTCCCGAGTGGGTGCAGGAGCGAGTTGGCGCTCGTCTGGTAGCCGGTCTCGACCTCAGAGGGGGTATGCGTCTGGTTTATACGGTGGACGTTGCGGAAGCTGTCAAAGATAAGCGCGACGCCTACTACGAGTCGATGCGTCGCGAGTTGACGAAGCTATATTTGAATCACGAAGGCGACGAAGCGCCCACAGAAGAAGAGCTGGCGAAGCTGCGAGAGATTGTCGACTTGAAGAAGTCACGGAGCCAATCCAACCTTTTGCGCCTAACCTTGCTTCCCGGAGCCGATCCAGGAAAAATCGACGCCCGCTTTCGAGATCTCTTCAAGCCAGATCTGGAAGCGAAGAAAGTGAGCGATACTGTTTTCGAATTCTCACTTCGGCAAGCCGCGGAGAGCGCGATTCGCGAACGAGCTGTCGCCCAGGCGAAAGATATTATCCTGCGTCGTGTGGACTCGATGGGTCTACGTGAAGCAGCCGTTTCGACCCGTGACGAGGACATCATCGTCGAGGTCCCCGGTGAAGATGAAGGCAGCTTCAATCAAATTCGTGAAATCATCAGCAAGACGGCGCGCCTTGAGTTCAAGCTTGTCGACGATGAAAGCCCGTTTTTTGCCGAGTTGAGTCGCTCTGCGGCGCCAGACTCTCTTCCTGAAGGCCTGAGTTTCGAGCAGCAGCAGGTGAATATTGGTCTGGATGCTGACGGCGATATCCTGACGACGGCGGTCACTTATGCGGTCTTGCCAGGTCTGAAAGACGAAATGAGCTCAGAGACGCTCGAGCGTTTCCGAGCTTGGGTGGCCACTCTTGATATTCCTCAGGATCGAGAAGTTGGCTTTATGCGCGACTACTCAGTCGATCCTGCTACCGGCCAATCGACGGAAATTGGTTTCCGTACCATCCTCTTGAAGTCCAGAACTGAAATTACCGGCGACATGGTGCGTGATGCAGCGGCTCGCCCTGACCAAGGTCAAGGCAGCTTTGGTGGCTGGAATGTCTCCCTGACTTTCACCGACCAAGGGGGCAAGATCTTCGAGCGTATTACTGGTGCGAATATTCAGCGCCGTTTTGCCATCATTTTGGATGGTCGGGTGGAGAGTGCTCCGAATATTCTCGACCGAATTGCTGGCGGCCAGGCATCGATTTCCATGGGTGCTGGTGACCCCCAAGCTCAGCTACGAGACGCTCGAAAGCTCGAGTTAGTACTGCGCTCCGGTGCCTTACCGGCCCCGATCTCTCCCTCGAACGAGCAATTGATTGGTCCTTCCTTGGGGCAAGAATCGATTCGCTTGGGTGTGGAAGGTGCAGCTGCGGGTGGCCTTGTCGTCCTCGCCTTCATGATTCTCTACTATCGAAGGGCGGGCCTCATCGCTGATATCGCTGTTTTGATGAACCTCTTCTTGCAGATGGCGATTCTTGCTTCATTCGGTGCGTCAATGACCCTACCTGGCATTGCAGGCCTGGCCCTGACTTTGGGTATGAGTGTTGATGCGAATGTTTTGATTAACGAACGTATTCGCGAGGAGCTGCGAGACGGTAAATCGCCAAGGGCAGCTGTCGAATTGGGCTACTCGAAGGCTTTGAGTGCAATTATTGACGGCCAGCTCACTACGTTGATCTCAGGTATTGTCCTTGCTCAATACGGCACCGGCCCCATCAAGGGTTTTGCTATTACCCTCATGGTGGGCGTGATTTGCAGTATCTTTACTGGTGTTGTTGTCAGTCGCGTTCTCTTCGACCTCTGGGTCAGAAGCATGGGAAAGAAGAGCTCTTTTTCTTTGGGTTGAATCATGCAGTTATTTCCAATTGGTAAAGTTTACGACTTCATGGGTAACCGGCGAATTTTTGCCGGGCTCAGTCTTGTGCTGGTGATCACTTCGATCGTTTTACTCTTCGCCCCAGGGCCCCGCCTAGGTACAGACTTCCTAGGAGGCACCGAAGTTGAGGTGGCTTTTAAGAAGAATGTCGACGTCAACGATATTCGTAATGCGGTTATGGCCGGAGACTTTTCCCGTCCCGACGTTATTCGCGTGCAAGACGCGAATAACCCTCACCGTTATCTCATCCGTGTCCAGGAAGTCTCCACAATCTCTGAGGAGTTAACTCGCGAGATTGAAAAGCGACTTTGTTACTCGGAAGACGCCGCTGCTCAGGGCTGTGCTCACCCGTCGAGTGAAGTGAAAATTTCACCCGGAGGAGAAAAAATTACGATTCGTTT